>CAVCDC010000003.1:0-72652 GCA_963600865.1 Firmicutes bacterium CAG:103 | reverse complement strand
CTTCTTAACTCTCTTTCGCGGCTTGACAGGGAGGAGGAAGAGATGGTGCGGAAAATCGCACTGTCATTGTCATTGTCATCACTCTACGTTTCTCGGAGCGCAAAATTATGAGATGAGCATCGCGACTATACGTTTTGCCTCTTATCACACCTCAAAATTTGGAGCGCCCCGATTTTCGTTGTAACTTTGCAGTCAGCGAACGGAAAGGACGAAGGTAAAACCTGGGAGCCATCATTTCCCACTCATGAGCGCGATGAGTGCAGCAGCTTTCTTGCCGTCGGTCTTCTTCACGTCTGCGCCCGCCTTGTCATTGCTGAGGTCGAGGAAGTTCTTGTACACGTTGCGGTTGGGTACGGGAAGCACCTCACACTCCTTGATCTCGTCAATCTGTCCGGTGTAGAAGGGTCGCATGCAGGTGTTGAACGTGCCGTGGTCGAGCGTGTCTACGGTGATGAAGCGGTAGTAGTCGCTGTTCTTCGAGTGGTAGAGCACGGAGAGCACCTCGTCGGGGAGGGCAGGGCATACGAAGACGATCTTTGACTTGTTGTTGATGTTGCGGGGCACCCACAGCTCCGTGTCAAGGAGTTCCTTGATGGGAATCCTTGAGATCTCGCCCGTGGAGTATACCACGACGAGGGAGCCGTTCTCCTGCTCCTCGTCGTAGATGCCGATGGAGAGGCAGTCGGAGAGCATCTGGTCGGTGACACTGTAGGTGTTGTCCTTGAAGATGTTGATGTACACCTGCAGGTCCTCGGGCTGCAGTTCGTCGTCCTTGTGTCGGTAGGCTCTCACCTTGCCCGTCTTGATGTCGTCGAAGTGGGTGGAGTATTCGTAGGGGCGTGCCTCCGTCTTCTCCTCTTTTGTCACCTGCTCGGGCAGTGCCTCCGCCTCCGTCCTGGCGGCGTTGATGACCTCGTCTATCTGTGCCTGCTTCACCGCCTCCTGCTCGATGGCGGCAGCCCTCTGCAGTCGGTTGCTCACGAAGGTGTTGACATACTCCTCTGAGACGTGTCGAGAGGACGTGCCGCGGCGCTCGTAGAAGACACCGTCGAGACTGATGGGCTTGGGACACGCCTGGATGGTGATGGCGTAGACGGGCGTGTGAGCCTCCTCGTCGAAGGAAGTGCTGATGTAGTGGTCGGCTGTCTCGCCCAACATCTGGTTGATCTTGTTGCGCACATACGTGTCATACTTGTCCTTGCTGCCAGCGAAGAGAGGTTGCTTGAGGTCTTCCTCGATGCCTCGCTCCAGGTGGGTCTTGTCGTCGACACCGATGTACATCACACCACCCTCGGCGTTGAGGAAGGCGCATATCTCCTCCATGATCTTGTGGGTCTGTCGCGGCATGTCGGGCTGCATGGTGCCTGGAGGACAGACGATGGAGGTCTTGAACTCCTTGGTGAAGGTCTCCTGTCCGTAGTCCTTCTTCGGGTTCTCCTTCTTCTGCAGTTTGAGCAGTTCCTTGATGTGCTCCTTCACTTCGAGTGCCTGTGCCGGCATGTTGGTCTTCTGCATGAAGTTGCACGAGATGACGAGTTGTGCCAGTTGTTGCAGGTCGGGATTGGACTCGTCGCATGCCACGTCGCACAGTTCGCGGTTGTGTTCCTCCGTTCCGATATAACTGACTATCTGTAGTTTGCGGAAGAGATGGTGCAGGGTGGAGTACTGCGAGAAGAATGTCTGGTTGGACACCTGGTATCTATTGATGAGGTCTTCCGGTATGCAGTCGTTGATGTCAAACTCGTAGAGCAGTTCGATGAGCGCCATCTTGCTCTCGAAGTACTGTGCCTGGTCTTCTTCGTCTATGATGTGCGCCAACATCTTACTGAACCCGAGATAGTTGTACGCCTTGATGTAGTCATGGTCGAGCGATGCCACGTGTACGATGATGTTCATCAGTTCCCTCATCCTCGGCTTCTCTATCAAGTCGGGCGCAGTGACCTCTTCATCCTCCTGTTCCTCCTTCTCGTAGGTCTCGCCGCCCGAGAGGAGATGGATGAGCGACCCGAAGGCATCGGCGAGGGTGAGTTGCTTCTCGGGAGCCTCCTTGGTGAAGATGGAACTCATATATCCGTTCTTGCCCGCCTCGATGCAGCTCACCATGATGACGGTACCACGTGGCATCTGGCGGGGAGTGTCCTCGGGGGCATAGTGCACGCTCACGGAGAGACCCTGCTCGCTGACGGCAGAGAAGGGACCGAGCGTGTTGCCACCCGTCACGACGCAGTAGAGTGTGGCTGTGTAGGGGATGTTGTCATATCGGTAGTCGGCAGAGAAGGAGTCGATGAGACTGCGCGACTCAAACTTGTAGGTGCCGTCCTCGTTCTCCTCGGTGGCGATGGCGTCGAAGATCATCGGTTTGCCGCCCTCCTCGAAGGCGAAGAGCCCCACTGTCGTGGTGGCGTATCCCACCATGTCGGCCATGCGGATGGTGCCCGTCGCCTTGTACTCGACGGGGTCCACCACCTGGCACTCGAAGGTGGGTGTCTCTGCAGCCATCTGCCTCGTCACGATGATGCCCACGGGTTCGCCGAGCGGCAGTTTCCTGACTTTCTTTTTCTTCTCCGTCACCGTCAGCGGAGCCGTGATGCTTCGCTGCACCTCGTTCCACAGTGTTTTGTACGGGCGTATCGACTTGCGACTTGCCTTGGCGATGGGAGCAGGTTTCGTGAAGAGTTCCACCTGCAGGTTGTTCCACAGCTCTATGTATTCGGGCACTTGTCCGTAGGTGTCAGCGTCCTTCGCCGCCTTGGGCACGATGCGTATGGAGGTGTTGTCGAGCAGGATGTCGACGTTCTTGCCCTCATATTTAAGAGAGGTGTTGGTGTCGGGCGTATACTCCGACACTTGGTTGCAGACGATGCACGCCATGCGGTCGGGGTCGCTCGTGTGGGGTATCATGCACGGCTCTTCCTGTATGGCTCCGATGAGCGTGTGGTAAGCCACGTCGAGCATCTGCCCAGGGTTCACCACGCCCACGCGGATGCAGTAACGGTAGAGCATCGAGAGGTTGAGCACGCTGTCGATGAGCAGTTCGTCGTCCTCCTTGGCGAGGTTGTACTGCAGGGCGAGTGCCTGCACGATGTTGGAGAGCGCCGTCTTGTCGGTGAGCAGTTTGTCGGGGTTGTTGCGCAGTGTCTGTATGAAGAACTCCAGGAGTTTGATCCACACGAGTTTGAAGGGTTTCCTCTTCCAGTTGCTGATGTCGCAGCTCCTCAGCGTATCATAGGTCTTGGGCATCATGCGGTCGACGAAGGCGAGACCGTCCTCGTCCTTCGACTTGATGATGAAGAGGCACATCATGATGTAGAAATACTTCTTCGGATGGAACACATATCCCGATGTCTGCAACTTGGTGAGCAGGCTATCGATGGTCTCCTCCTCCTTGTGCTGCTCCACGTAGTCGAGCGCCTTGATGTAGTTGCCCAACTGCTCGATGAGGATGGTGAAGCGGCGCTCAAGCACCTCGCGCTCGTTGGTGTTGCACTGGGTAAGCATCGGACTCTCTTCGAGCACCGAGAGGCAGGCGTTGCGCACGCCGTAGAGTTTCTCCTTGTCGCTGTATCCCTGTTGGTAGATGGAGTGTATCCAGATGTGACACTGCGAGTCGAACGAACCGATGATCTCGTCGGTGAGGAGCAGCCCCGTGATAGACTCGCTGCAGTCGATGTACTGGTCGAAGAAATTTTTCAGGTTCTCCCTGCCGATGGTGAACTGGCTCTTTTCTACCGATATTTTCTCCACCAATTCCACGTTGACACGCTTGTTGTCTATCGACTTCACACGGCAGAGCAGCGTGGGCGTGATGGTGGGGTTGATCTTATACTTGGCGTCCAGGTAGGTGGTATATCCGAACTCGTCCTTCAGCAGATAAAACGAGGGAGCCACCTTCTCTATCCTGTACACCACTTCGTCGCCTTCCTTGTAGTGCCGCCGCAGCAGCGTCTCCATGTCTTGCGTGATGATAATGGAATTTCCAGTCTCCTCGATGGTACAGACGATCTCGCCGGGGTTTCCTTTCCCTATCTGTTCCGACACCATGTGTATTCTGAAAAATTTACCCTTGTATTCGACGACATAAGTCTTCGCCAGTTCGTCGACCCTGGCCACCTTCAGTGAATATAGCTGCTTTCCCATCCTGTGTAATATAAAATAAGGTTTGACAAAATATAAAAGATTTCTGCAAAGTTATGAAATAAATACGTAACACGTGTTTTCCTTTATATTTTTTAAGGGAAGAGGCGGAGTTTTTCAAGGTGTTAAAGGTTTCGACAAAGTTGCCTGTCTGTGATTATCAGATATTGTCAAAGAAGTCCATTCTTCTTTAGGATATTCTTCAATTCTGAATCCTTGATAGTTTCCCTGTCTGACTTGTCGTAAATCGTCAGTAATGTGACATTTGTTTCGTCCACAGAAACGATGGCTGTAACAGTGATAACTCTCGCGCCACCACTTTTACCTTTTCCTTTGGAAGTGATAGCCATACGGATTTTGCGCAGTCCATTTCCCAATTCGCTTCCTTGAAAAGGATTTTGTTCCAATTCGTCCAAAAAATCACTAATATCTTGTTTCATAGACTTATAGCGCTTGCACAAGGCTTTTAAGTTGTTCTTAAAATCCGGCGTAGAAGAAATATTACAAGTCATAAAGCAACTCCTCCTTAGATATTGCTTTCAGCTTACCTTGCTTAATGAGCTGGTATTCCTTGCATGCCTGGTCTATATGA
This sequence comes from Firmicutes bacterium CAG:103, assembly GCA_963600865.1. Classification (GTDB taxonomy): domain Bacteria; phylum Bacteroidota; class Bacteroidia; order Bacteroidales; family Bacteroidaceae; genus Prevotella. The sequence continues at coordinate 67,926 of CAVCDC010000003.1, read as the reverse complement.
GACAAAATCTCCGTTTTCCCCATACATGGCTCCTCTGCTACAACCCCTCCGTACGACTCAACCTTGTCTCTACGAAGAAACTGTTCCAACCTTTCCAAGACATTTATATCCGTGATGCCTAAGATTTCACGAATCAGATTATTCTGTGTTACTTGCAAACTTGCTGCATCCATATTCGTATTAATACTGTCTCTATTGTTTCTGATGGCAAAGTTAAGCATTATTTCCGAAAAAAATATAAAATGAGCATGAATATTTTTTCATTATTCCATCTTTCCGTCGTGATGACAGTGACAATGACAGTCCCCTTTTCCTTTAAAAAACGCAAATAACTTCGATTTTTCGGCTTTTACCTTTTGTTTTTCGGAAAAAATACGTAACTTTGTCGGACGTTTCGGAATAGGCACGTGCGCTTAGAACGCAAATAAACGGCCTTTTCGGGCATTTCAAGGAAAACAAACAAGACAAAAACATACGAATACATAAAAATCAATGGACGAAAATCAGACTCAAGATCATGACAGAATCATGAAAATCAACATTGAGGAGGAGATGAAGTCATCCTACATCGACTATTCCATGTCGGTGATCGTGGCTCGTGCCCTCCCTGATGTGCGTGATGGTTTCAAGCCAGTACACCGTCGTATTCTCTACGGTATGCTCGGCATTGGAAACACCAGTGACAAACCGTATAAGAAATGTGCGCGCGTCGTAGGTGAGGTGCTCGGTAAGTACCACCCACACGGCGACTCCTCTGTCTACGGCGCCCTCGTGCGCATGGGACAGGAGTGGAACATGCGCTATACGCTTATCGACGGACAGGGTAACTTCGGTTCGGTGGACGGCGACTCGCCTGCTGCCATGCGTTACACAGAGTGCCGTCTCTCCAAGATGGGCGAGCACATCATGGACGACCTCGACAAGGAGACCGTCGACATGATGAACAACTTCGACGACACGCTGCAGGAGCCTACCGTCATGCCTACCAAGATTCCTAACCTCTTGGTGAACGGCGGTAATGGTATCGCCGTCGGTATGGCTACCAATATGCCTACACACAACCTCGGAGAGGTAATCGACGGATGCTGCGCATATATCGACAACCCTGACATCGACACAGACGGCCTGATGCAGTATATCCCTGCGCCAGACTTCCCTACGGGTGCCACCATCTATGGCATACATGGCGTGAAGGACGCTTACGAGACAGGACGCGGACGCATCGTCGTGCGTGCCACTGCCGAGATAGAGAGTGGTGAGAGCCACGACAAGATCGTTGTCACAGAGATTCCCTACGGTGTCAACAAGGAACAGCTCGTCATGTCCATCGCCGACCTCGCCAAGGAGGGAAAGGTGGAGGGCATCGCCAATGTCAACGACGAGTCGGGCAGACAGGGTATGCGCATCGTCGTAGACGTGAAGCGTGACGCCAATGCCAATGTGCTACTCAACAAACTCTTCAAGATGACGGCTCTTCAAAGCTCGTTCTCAGTCAATTGCATCGCACTGGTGAAGGGTCGCCCAAGACTCTTGTCGCTGAAGGAGTGTGTGAAGTATTTCGTGGAGCACCGTCACGACGTGACCATCCGTCGCACTCAGTTCGACCTAAAGAAGGCACAGGAACGCGCCCACATCCTCGAAGGTCTCATCATCGCCTGCGACAACATCGACGAGGTGGTGCACATCATCCGCCAGAGCAAGACTCCAAGCGATGCCCAGCGCAACTTGGAAAAGCGTTTCGAACTCGACGAGATACAGAGCAAGGCTATCGTCGACATGCGACTCAGCCAGTTGACGGGTCTCCGCATGGAGCAGTTGCACGGCGAGTATGACGAACTGATGAAGACCATCGAGTTCCTCAACCAGATACTCAACGACCCCGAACTCTGCAAGAAGGTAATGAAGGACGAACTTCAGGAGGTGAAGGAGAAGTATGGCGACGAGCGCCGTACGATGATCAAGCCCGACGACCATGAGTTCAATCCCGAGGACTTCTATCCCAACGACCCTGTGGTCATCACCGTGAGCCACCTCGGATACATCAAGCGCACTCCGCTCTCTGAGTTCCGTGAGCAGGCACGTGGTGGAGTAGGTGCCAAGGGTGCTCGCACTCGCGACAAGGACTTCACAGAGTATATCTATCCCGCCACCATGCACCAGACAATGCTCTTCTTCACCAAGAAGGGACGCTGCTACTGGCTGAAGTGCTACGAGATTCCTGAAGGCGACCGCAACTCGAAGGGACGCGCCATACAGAACTTGCTCAATATCGAGCCTGACGACCAGGTGAACGCATTCCTGCGCCTCAAGGGTCTCAACGACACTGAGTTCATCAACAACCACTATGTCGTCTTCGCCACCAAGAACGGTACTGTGAAGAAGACCTGTTTGGAGGCTTACTCTCGTCCACGTGCCAATGGTGTCAACGCCATCAACATCGTCGAGGGCGACGAGGTGGTGGACGTAAGACTGACCAACGGACACAACGAGCTCATCATCGCCAACCGCAACGGTCGTGCAGTCCGCTTCAACGAGAATGCCGTCAGAACGATGGGACGTACGTCTATTGGTGTGCGCGGTATGCGACTGGATGATGGCGACGACGCTGTCATTGGTATGATCGTGGTCAACGACGCTGACAACGAGAATGTCATGGTGGTGAGCGAGAAGGGCTATGGCAAGCGCTCACAGGTAGTGGACTACCGTGTCACCAACCGTGGCGGCAAGGGTGTCAAGACTATCAGCGTCACCGAGAAGACAGGACGTCTCGTAGCCATCAAGAACGTCACCGACTCCAACGACCTCATGATCATCAACCAGAGTGGTATCGTCATCCGTCTCGCCGTGGCTGAATGCCGTGTGCAGGGTCGTGCCACACAGGGTGTCAGACTCATCAACCTCTCCAAGAAGAACGATGTCATCGCAAGCGTATGCAAGGTGATGAGCTCCGAACTGGAGGCGTCTGCCGAAGAGGAGAGCCGAAGCGCATGGAGCAAGAAGAGCGAGGAGATAGAGAACGACAACCTGGCTGCTCCTGTCGCTGACGACGAGGATGACGAGTTCATAGACGACGCTGACGACATGGAGGCTGACATCGACGAGAACGAGGACTTCGACGAAGGTGCCGACAACCAGTCTGACGACGAGAACGTAAACGAATAAACAACAAGAAACAAGGGCGTACACCTTAATTATATATAAACCATCAACAACAATCCTATAAAAAGGGTGTGCGCCCCATAATTTTACCAACTTAATTTCCAAAAAACATGAGAAAATTAATCGTTGCTGCTATGCTGGTACTCAGTGCCACTTCAGCTTTTGCAGGCGACAGTGATGCTCTTAAGGCTGTCCTTAAGGCAAAGACCTACGCTGAAGCTTCTGATCTCTTGAAGCAGAACATCGGTTCTATGGCTAACGACGCTGAGAAGGCCAAGGCCTACAACTATCTCGTGACGCTGGGACTGAAGAACTTCGACGACCAGCAGACCATCATGCAGATGAACCAGCTGATGAAGAAGAACGACCCCATCGACACTACCGCCATGTATGAGGGTGCCTACAACGCTCTGCAGGCTGCCATGGAGTGCTACAAGTACGACCAGATGCCTGACGCAAAGGGTAAGGTGAAACCTAAGTTCGAGGGCAACAAGGACAAGGTGTGGAACGCTCGCGTGCAGCTCGTCAACGCTGGACAGGATGCCGCTCAGAAGAACCAGCCCGAGAACGTGCTGAAGTACTGGGGTACTTTCCTCGACACTGACAACGCTCCGCTCTTCGAGTCTAAGACCAAGGAGAAAGAGGGCGAGAAGGAGTACATCGGACAGGTGGCTCTCTTTGCCGCAAAGTATGCTTACCAGGCTAAGGAGGTAGACCGTTGCAAGAAGTATTGCGACATCGCCCTCAAAGACCCTACACAGGCTAAGGAGGCGCTCAACCTCAAGCTCTATGTCATGAAGGACGGTTTGAAGACAAAGGCTGACTCTCTCGCCTACATCGACCAGCTCAAGGAGTTGTATGCCAACGACAGTGAGAACGACGTCATCCTCGACGGTCTGAACTCTATGTACGGTTCGCTGAAAATGGACAAGGAGCAGCTCGAACTCCTCGATGGTGCCATTGCCAAGAACGCATCCAACTTCGTTGCTCTTGCTGACAAGGGCGTTTTCTACATGAACAAGAACAACGCTGAGGAGGCTATCACTTGGCTCAAGAAAGCCAACGAGGTAAAGCCCGAGAACGTGGCTGTGCTCATCTACCTCGGCGCTTGCTATAACGACAAGGCTGCCAAGATGCAGGATCCTAACGGCGCAAAGGTGGTCTACACCGAGTCTATCAAGTATCTGGACAAGGCAAAGGAACTCGATCCCGACAAGGTACAGGCCAACTGGGGTTACTTCCGCTATCAGGCTTACTACGGTCTCTATGGTCCGGACGACGCCAAGACAAAGGCTGCAGAGGCTGACAGCCACTAATCTGAAATGCTGTAGAAGCTAAATAACAAGGGGAGTTAAGAGAAGTTAGAGACATACAAATAACTTCCCTCTAACTTCCCTTAACTTTTTTAAAGATTCATCTTTCCATTTTTCCATATTTCCAGCTTTCCATTTTTCTCATGCTTCCCAAAACTATTCACTATTGCTGGTTCGGACGGACACCCCTTCCAAAACTCGCAGAGAAATGCATCGCTTCCTGGCGCAAGTTCCTTCCCGATTATGAAATCAAGGAATGGAACGAGGACAACTTCGACGTCAACATGATTCCGTATACCGCGGAAGCCTACAAGGCTGGCAAGTATGCGTTTGTCTCCGACTATGCCCGTTTCTATGTGCTCTATCGCTATGGAGGCATCTATTTTGATACTGACGTCGAAGTGATAAAACCCCTCGATGACATCATCGCTCGCGGCAACTTCATGGGATTTGAAACGAACCCCTCAGAGAGCGACCAGCAAAAGACTCTTGACGCGAACGAAGTGAGCGTCAACCCCGGCCTCGGCCTGGGGGTGGCCCCAGGCCTCGGCCTGGTAAAAAAAATGCTTGACTATTATGAAGACAAGCACTTTGTCTATGAACAGAATATGCGCAACCAAATCACGGTGGTACATATAGCAACAAAAATCCTCCTGCAGAATGGACTAAAATGCGTCGAGGGAATCCAAAAAGTGGCAGACGACTGCTATATCTATCCGTCAGACTACTTCTGTCCCATCAGTGTGGTAACAGGACGGCTCCACATCACCGAGAACACACGCACCATCCATCATTACGCCGCCACATGGTCTAACAGAAAATACTCGTTGACAGAAATTCTCAAGCGCATCTTGCCCGAGCCTGCCATCGTTGCACTCATGCGTGTGAAGAAAAGACTCTTCTAACTACTCAAAATATAAAATATGATAGATCAAATATTAGCAAAATTGAGCATCCAGCTCAGCGACATGCAGGAAGAGAGCCTCCGTGCCATCCTGCATGGCAACCACGACGTGGTGGTTCTCTCTCCTACGGGTAGTGGCAAGACGATAGCTTACCTCTTGCCGTTGACACAGATTGTGTCGGCAGACGATGAACGTCCGCAGGCTATTGTCGTTACTCCAGGTAGAGAACTCGCCCTGCAGTCGGCAGATGTCCTCAAGTCGATGGGCAGCGGTCTGCGAACGATGGCTTGCTACGGCGGTCGTCCCACGATGGATGAGCACAGGGTCATGAAACAGGTACGCCCGCAGGTGGTATTCGGTACACCGGGCAGACTCAACGACCATATCGCAAAAGGAAACCTCGACGTGTCGAATATCAAATATCTTGTCATTGACGAGTTTGACAAGTGCCTAGAAATGGGATTCCACGACGAGATGGAGCAACTGCTTCGTTCTCTACCCTCATTGGAGCGACGCTTCCTGCTCTCTGCCACCGAGGTGGAGGACATACCACGGTTTGTCAACATGAACAGGGTGAAAAGACTCGACTATCGCATGGAGGAAGAGCAGGTGCCCGAGCGCATACATATATATAAGGTGGAGAGCCCAGAGAAAGACAAACTGCAGTCGCTCTCTCGCTTGCTCCTCTCGTTAGGAGACAGTAGTACCATCGTGTTCCTCAACTATCGAGACAGTGTGGAGCGTACTGGCAACTTCTTAATAGAACAGGGCTTTGCCGTCTCTATCTTCCACGGAGGACTGGAACAGCAAGAGCGTGAGCGTGCCTTGTACAGATTCAGCAACGGCAGTGCCAATATACTTGTGAGCACCGACTTGGCATCGCGCGGTCTCGACATACCAGACATCGACAACATCGTACACTATCATCTGCCTGAGAGTGAGGACGGATACGTGCATAGGGTAGGGCGCACGGCTCGATGGGAAGCCAAAGGACGTGCCTTCTTCCTCCTTGGTCCTTCGGAGTCTATACCTGAATATGTAGACGCAGAGGTAGAGGAGTATCCCTTGCCCGATACGCCAACAGACTCGCTCCCTGCTCCTGCAGAGCCGCGCATGGCAACTCTCTACATCGGCAAGGGAAAGAAAGACAAAATCAGCAAGGGTGACATCGTAGGCTTCCTCTGCAAGAAGGGCGGTCTCTCTACGGCTGAGATTGGGAAAATAGATGTACAAGACCGCTATGCTTACGTTGCCGTCGCTCGCAAAAAACTCAAACAAGTACTGCGACAAGTGAGCGGAGAGAAGATAAAAGGCATCAAAACCATTGTCGAAGAAGTGAGATAGCGGATGGCAGCGTAATGTATAAATATACGCATGACTTGTAGAAACAGCTGACAATGTATAAGTTTTTTGCTCAAAAACATAAAAATGTGCAAAATTATTTGGCTGTTTCAAATAATAATCGTAATTTCGCAGACGTGCTTTCCCTGTGTGGAGGCATCGACTTAAAACTTAAATAAAAATCAGATGAAGAAGTACAATTTTAATGCCGGTCCTTCAATGCTTCCGCGTGAAGTGATTGAAAACACTGCCAAACAGATTTTGGATTTCAACGGTTCAGGTCTTTCACTTATGGAAATCAGCCATCGCGCTAAGGATTTCCAACCCGTAGTAGACGAGGCTGTAGCCCTCTTCAAGGAACTGCTAGACATTCCTGAGGGGTATTCCGTTATCTTCCTTGGCGGTGGTGCATCGCTGCAGTTTATGCAGATTCCTGCCAACTTCCTCATCAAGAAGGCTGCCTACGTCAACTCTGGTACTTGGGCCAAGAAGGCATTGAAGGAGGCAAAGCATTTTGGTGAGGTCGTGGAGATCGCATCATCGTCCGAAGCCAACTATACTTTCTACCCCCAGTTCGAGGGCAAGGAGCCTGCTGATGCTGACTATCTGCACATCACGTCTAATAATACGATCTATGGTACGGAGTTGCGTCGCGACCCGGATGTAAAGGTTCCATTGATTGCTGATATGAGCTCTGACATCATGAGCCGTCCTGTGGATGTGTCTAAGTATACCGCAATCTATGCCGGTGCTCAGAAGAACCTCTCTATGGCTGGTGTCACCGTCGTCATCGTCAAGGACGACATGCTGGGCAAGGCTCCTCGTGAGTTGCCTACCATGATCGACTACCGTACTCATGTAGACAAGGGCAGCATGTTCAATACACCTCCTGTTGTACCTATCTACTCTCTCATGGAGAACCTGCGCTGGCTGAAGGCAAACGGTGGCGTAGAAGCTGCTGACAAACGTGCTCATGAACGTGCTGAAGTGCTATATGCTGAGATTGACCGCAACAAGCTCTTCAAGGGTACTGTGGAAGAAGCATCTCGCTCTTTGATGAACATCTGCTTCGTCATGAACGATGAATATGCCGAACTCGAAAAGCCATTCCTTGAGTTTGCGACAGGACGTGGCATGGTGGGTGTCAAGGGTCACCGCTCTGTAGGTGGTTTCCGTGCAAGTTGCTACAACGCACAGACCATGGAGGGTGTACAGGCTCTCGTCAAGGCTATGCAAGACTTCGAGGCTCAACATTAAAAGGTAAAAAAGTAAAAAGGCTATCTTTAGTGAAGAACGAAGAGTAAAGAGTAAAGAGTAAAGAGTGAAAAATCCAACACCCACAAAGGCTTTTGTCACTTAACTTCTCTAACTTCTCTTAACTTCTTTAACTTCCCACAAAGCTACAACCTTTATTCTTTAACTCCTTTAACTTCAAAACTTATCACAGAAAATGAAAGTATTAGTTGCAACAGAAAAGCCTTTTGCAGCAGCTGCTGTCGAAGGCATCAAGAAAGAGATAGAAGGTGCAGGCAACGAACTTGTACTGCTCGAAAAATATACAGAGAAGGCTCAGTTGCTCGATGCTGTCAAGGATGTCGATGCAATGATTATCCGTTCAGACAAGGCTGATGCAGAGGTGCTCGATGCTGCCAAGAACCTGAAGATTGTGGTTCGCGCAGGCGCTGGCTATGACAACATCGACCTTGCTGCAGCTACTGCCCACAAAGTAGTGGCAGAGAACACGCCTGGACAGAATTCCAATGCCGTTGCTGAGTTGGTGTTCGGTTTGTTGGTGTTTGCCGTTCGTAATTTCTACAATGGCAAGTCTGGTTCTGAGTTGAAGGGCAAGAAATTGGGTATCTTGGCTTTCGGCAATGTCGGTCGAAACGTGGCTCGCATCGCCAAAGGTTTTGGCATGGAGGTTTCTGCATACGACGCCTTCTGTCCTGTAGATGTCATCGAGGCTGCTGGCGTACACGCCGTGAAGAGTCAGTACGAACTGTTCCAAACTTGCGACATCGTGTCCTTGCATATCCCAGCAACCCCCGAGACCATCAAGAGTATCGATTACAAGACAGTCAACCAGTTGCCAAAGGGTGGTATCCTTATCAACACTGCCCGTAAAGAAGTAATCAACGAGCCTGAGCTCTTGAAACTTTTGGCTGAGCGTGAGGACTTGAAGTTCATCACCGACATCAAGCCAGAAGCCGACGCTGACTTCGCTAAGTTTGAGGGACGTTATTTCTCCACCCCCAAGAAGATGGGCGCTCAGACTGCAGAGGCAAACATCAATGCAGGTATTGCTGCCGCCAAGCAGATCAACGCTTACTTCAAGGACGGTTGTACGAAATTCCAGGTCAACAAGTAACGATTATGGCTACAGTAAAACCATTTAAAGGTATCCGTCCACCCAAGGACTTGGTAGAACAGGTGGAGTCACGTCCTTATGATGTGCTCGACTCGGAAGAGGCGCGCGCAGAAACTGGCGACAACGAGAAGAGTTTGTATCACATCATCAAACCGGAAATCAATTTCGAGCCTGGTACTTCCGAGTATGACCCGCGCGTTTACGAGAGTGCCGCAGAGAATTTCCAAAAGTTCCAAGACAAGGGTTGGTTGGTGCAGGACGATAAGGAGCAATACTACATCTACGCTCAGACCATGAACGGCAAGACACAGTATGGACTTGTGGTAGGTGCCTACGTCAACGACTATATGACGGGCGTCATCAAGAAGCACGAACTGACACGCCGTGACAAGGAAGAAGACCGCATGAAGCATGTACGGGTGTGCAATGCCAACATGGAACCGGTATTCTTCGCTTATCCCGACAATGCCGTGCTCAACGAGATTCTGATGCGTTATGCTGCCACAGAACCAGAGTATGACTTCATTGCCCCTGTAGACGGCTTCCGTCATCAGTTCTGGATTGTCGGTGACGACAAGGACATAGCCACCATCACGGAGGAGTTTGCCAAGATGCCGAGTCTCTACATCGCTGACGGCCATCACCGATCGGCTGCTGCAGCTCTTGTTGGTGCAGAGAAAGCGAAACAGAATCATAACCATACGGGCAAGGAAGAGTACAACTACTTTATGGCGGTTTGCTTCCAAGCAAGCCAGCTTACCATCCTCGACTACAACCGTGTGGTGAAGGATCTCAACGGACTGACTAATGAGCAATTCCTCAACGCTTTGACCAAGAACTTTGATGTGATTGTTATAGATGCCATCAATGTCAATATTTCTGGCGACAAGGATGGTATCCCTTGCTATGAGAAGATGTCGCTCGAAGCAGCTATCGACCAGTTTGGCTTGGATGTACTGAAGCCAGCGGCTCTCCATTCGTTCCTGCTCTATCTCGATGGCAAGTGGTATGGGTTGTTTGCCAAGCCAGGCACCTATGATGACTTCGACCCTATTGGCGTTCTCGATGTAGACATCTCTTCTCGTCTCATCCTCGATGAGATATTGGGCATCAAGGATTTGCGCAGCGACAAGCGTATCGACTTTGTCGGTGGTTTGCGAGGACTTGGCGAACTGAAACGCCGTGTGGACAGTGGGGAGATGAAGATGGCTTTGGCGTTGCATCCCGTCACCATGCAGCAGATTATGGACATCGCTGACAGTGGTAAGATTATGCCTCCCAAGGCTACTTGGTTTGAGCCTAAGTTGCGCAGTGGACTGATTGTACATAAATTAGGCTAAGCGCATGCCTTGAGCGAACATAAGCATTCATTAGTTTGAGCATAAGCATTAATTAGTTTGAAAATAAACTTACTGAAAAGCTGCTAACTTTAGCGACAAATGACAGATGAGTTCAAAACAATAACCGATAGGATAGGCGAGGGATATTACACGGAGAAACGTAGTAAGTTCCTCGCCTTTGCCCATCATGTGGAGACAGTTGAACAGATAAAGACTCTCGTGGCTTCGTATCGCAAGAAATACTACGATGCACGTCATGTCTGCTACGCCTATATGCTTGGTGCTGAGCGAACGGATTTCAGAGCCAACGATGACGGCGAACCAAGCAGTACTGCTGGCAAACCGATATTGGGACAAATCAACAGTAAAGAACTCACCGACATCCTCATTGTGGTAGTTCGTTACTATGGAGGTGTCAACTTGGGAACAGGCGGTCTCATTGTCGCTTATCGGGAGGCTGCATCGGATGCACTCTCCAATTGTGAGGAAGTGATGAAGCAGGTGGAAGAAATTGTGACATACGACTTCCCCTATGTCATGATGAATGATGTGATGCGCATTGTCAAGGAAATGCAACCGCGCATCATCTCACAAGAATACGAAAACACTTGTTCCATCAAACTCTCCATCCGCAAGAGTGAGGCAGAACAGTTGAGGACTCGCCTGAACAAACTCTCGTTCGAATAGTACAAACGGAATGGTAACTTGTTTTCACCACCTCTTATAGATTCTTCAAAATTCTGCCTTTGATGACAATGACAGTGTGATTTTCCGAAGAAGTCCCAACATTAGAACTTCTTTCCGAAAATAATACTGCAAAACGTCTTGGCAAGTATCTTCATGTCAAACCACCAGGAACGGTGTTCCAGATAGTAAAGATCCAGTTCCAGACGGCGCAGCATCTTCTCCATAGTGTCGGTATATCCATTGTAGAGCGTGGCGTACGATGTCACTCCAGGACGCAACTGATAAAGAAGAGCATACCTCTTGTCATGCTCCATAATTTGGTCTATGTAGTACTTACGCTCTGGACGTGGACCGATGAAAGCCATGTCTCCTATGAATACATTCCATAGCTGGGGCAGTTCATCGAGATGATGGTCTCTTAGAAACTTTCCCGTCTTGGTAAGTCGGGGGTCTCCGTTCACCTCCAAGAGGTTCGGCCCATCCTTCTCGGCATCAACCTTCATCGAGCGAAACTTATAGATAAAGAACGGTTTGCCACCAAGTCCGATTCGTTCCTGCTTATATATAACTGGTTTGCCGTCTTCCTTACGGATGGCGATGGCTATCGCGATGCACAGGGGCGAAAACACGACAAGTCCTACAGCCGATATCAGCAAATCAAAAAGTCTTTTCATCATTTATATAGAATGTCACCTTGCGAATTGTGTGTATTTTATATATAAACTATGAAATTTAAATAATATTGTATGAGCCGTCCAAAAAAGTTTTCCGCAAAGAATCATGTGCTTTTGCAGAATATTTAGTAATTTTGCACTCGCTTGTTGAAATCACGACGTTTCATGCATAGTTAAACACATGACACATAATATCATATAAGAATGAGAGAATGGAAAAAAATAGAAGGCTTTGATTTCAAGGAAATCATCTTCGAAGAGTATAATCACATCGCAAAAATAACCATCAACAGGGAGCGTTATCGTAATGCGTTCACGCCCTTGACTACCTGGGAAATGTCTCAGGCTTTAAGTTATTGCCGTGAGTGCCAGGGCATCAGGGTCGTTATCCTTACGGGTGCTGGTGACAAGGCTTTCTGCGCTGGTGGAGACATGAACGTGAAGGGGCGTGGTGGATATGTAGGTACAGACGGCGTGCCGCGTCTGAATGTGCTCGATGTGCAGATGCAAATACGTCGCTTGCCCAAACCCGTCATCGCTATGGTCAACGGCTATGCCATTGGTGGTGGACACGTGCTGCATGTCATGTGCGACCTGACCATCGCTTCGGAGAATGCCATCTTCGGACAGACGGGGCCAAAGGTGGGGAGTTTTGACGCAGGCTTCGGTGCCTCTTATCTTGCCCGTATGGTGGGACAAAAGAAGGCTCGCGAGATATGGTTCCTCTGTAAACAATACTCTGCAAAGGAAGCCGAACAGATGGGAATGGTCAACAAAGTGGTACCTTTCGACCAACTTGAAGACACCTGTGTGGAGTGGGCCGAAACGATGATGGAGCGCTCACCCTTGGCGCTCCGCATGATCAAGGCAGGACTCAATGCTGAGCTCGACGGACAAGCGGGCATCCAGGAATTGGCTGGTGACGCCACCATGCTTTATTATACGATGGACGAAGCCCAGGAAGGCGGCAAGGCATTCTTGGAGAAACGCAAACCGAGATTTGATGATTATCCTGTGTTCCCGTAACATCATCTTCGATAATATCATCTTCTTGTAAAATCGTTTCCATCATATCGTGTTTACTCTTAAGCGCATTCACGACAAACATCAAAGATAGATTATGCCAGTCATACGAATAGACCGCCTTGACCATCCTGGAGCGGAAGTATTCTCGCAACTCACCGAAGCGGAACTGCGTTCTCGCAAAGACCCTCTCAAAGCTGTGTTCATAGTCGAGAGCCCTAAGGTGATACGTGTCGCCCTTGATGCTGGTTATGAACCTATTTCTCTTCTGTGCGAGGAACGCCACATAGGGGGTGATGCAAATGATATTGTCAAGCGATTATCACCAGATGTTCCTATTTATACGGGAGACAGACAACTGTTGGCTTCGTTGACAGGATATACCTTGACGAGGGGTGTACTTTGTGCCATGAGGAGGCCGTTGCCTATCTCTCTTGAGGAGGTGTGCTGCGATGCTCATCGCATAGTTGTCATAAACAATGTGGTAGACACAACCAATATTGGTGCCATCTTCCGCTCGGCAGCAGCTCTCGGTATTGAAGGCGTTCTCCTCACTTCCAACTCATGCGATCCTTTCAATCGCCGGTCGGTACGCGTCTCTATGGGTTCTGTTTTCCTTGTACCATGGACCTGGGTGGATGATCCCCAGACCCAACTATCATCTCTTGGATTCAAGACCGTGGCAATGGCACTCACCGACAAGTCTGTGTCCATCGATGATGCAACTCTCATGGCTGAGCCTCGGTTAGCTCTGATGATGGGAACCGAGGGGGAGGGGTTGCCGCATGATGTCATCTCGTCTGCTCACTACGTAGCGCGCATTCCTATGTCGCATCATGTAGATTCGCTCAATGTGGCTGCTGCGTCTGCCGTCGCCTTCTGGCAATTGCGCTGGAGAGGGGAGTAACGAAGTATTTTCAACTTTCCCTCTTCCAAATGTTAAGCCGAGTAAGTAAACTACGAAAACAAGAAGAAAAAAGTTACATATTAGAAGAAAAATTTGTAACTTTGCCAACAAATTAACGCAAAATATACAAAATGAGTCAAAGAGTCATTATTTCCACCAATCTGAAGGGCGACTTGGCAACAGCCTTGTCGGAGTGTGAACACGACAAGGTATTTGTTCTTGTAGACGAGACCACCAAAGACTGTTGTTGGCCCGTTGTCAAAAATTTCCTGAGTCTTAAGAGCGCCCGTCTTATAGTAATAGGTGCCACCGATGTTCATAAAGACCTCGATGCGGTCTCTCATGTATGGAAATCGTTAGGAGAGGGTGGGGCTTCACGTCATTCTTGTCTCGTCAATTTGGGTGGTGGCATGGTGACCGACCTTGGTGGTTTTGCTGCCGCAACCTTCAAGCGTGGCATTGACTTCATCAATATCCCTACAACACTCCTGTCTATGGTGGATGCCTCTGTAGGCGGCAAGACGGGAATCAACTTTGGAGGTCTCAAGAATGAGATTGGTGTCTTCTGTGACTCGAAGTTTGTGATTCTCGACACTCATTTTCTCTCTACCCTTGACCACGAAAATATCTGCTCCGGTTATGCTGAGATGCTGAAACACGGGCTCATTTCAGACGAGTCAATGTGGCGTGAACTCGTGACATTTGACATTCAGAATCCAAATCTCGGTCAATTACAACGTATGGTAGGAGACAGCGTGAAGGTGAAGGAACGCATCGTTCTGCAAGACCCTCACGAACATAGTATCCGCAAAGCCCTCAACTTGGGGCATACGTTTGGCCATGCCTTCGAGAGTTGGGCGCTCAGACGTACACCGGTATTGCATGGATACGCCGTTGCATGGGGACTTATTCCAGAACTTTATCTCAGTGTGGCGAAAACAGGATTTCCTGTACAGCTGATGAGACAGACTGTAGCTTTCATTAAGGAAAACTATGGTATGCTTCCCATCACATGCGACGATTACGATGAATTGATAGAGCTGATGCACCACGACAAGAAAAACCAGAATGGCATCATCAACTTCACACTGCTGGGAGGTATAGGAGACATACGCATCAACCAAAGCGCCTCGACAGAGGAAATAAAGGAGGCCTTCGATTTCTTCCGCGAGGGACTTTAATGATGCGCCGGCGCCTAATTTGAATATTCTTCTTTAGGCGCCCATCTCTATCATCACTACTTATTGCCTTTCTCTGAACGGTAGAGTACAAGGTCTCGCATAATATAAAATTCATCAATGCCGAGACCTTGACTTAAGAGGATAGGCTTCTCTTTGTCAAGTAAAACCTTTATTTCTTCACTTGTCAAAATTCGACCAAGATCACCATTAAGAACCATGAAAGCTTTTTGGGGTGAGCCTGTCAACCAAAGACATTCTACCACATGCATAAATTCAGTGACGCTCGGATCAATGCGATGCGACTGGTGCCATGCCAATAGCTCCTTCGCCTCAGCTTTTGCCTTATACGGATCGCCAGTTTTGATAAGGACCTCAACCAACAAATCCTTGTACTGCGGAATATCTGGGTATAGATAGACAAGTTCGTAAGCACCATTGACAGCTTCCTTGGCTTTACCTTCCTGCAACAAGCAGTTGACAATCTGGTATTTTACAGAGGGATTGCTCTTTTGTTCCTCAGGTAAAGACTGATACCAGTGCAAGGCATCATCATACTTCTCGGCATCTTGACAACACTGCGCGAGCAACCTAACTACAGAAGACTTGTCTGGATGGATAAGAGCTATGGGTGTAAGCAACTGGATGGCATTGCTGTACTCATGGGTGACATGTATTTCATAGAGAGCCTTGAGTATTCTTCCCTCTTCCGTCTTTTGGAAGGTGTCACCAACATTGAAGTCAGAGATATTCTCATAAAATTTCTTCTTTGCCAAGAAACGACCTACAGACATGCGCAATGCGTCGAATGTCTCACCCGTGAAGGCCGGACGTGCAAGAAAATATTCCACCTTCTGCTTCCCGTTTTTCCCATCTTCTCTGAAGATTTCTACAAAATCATTCCTCATCGGTGAAAGATTGAAGAACCTGTAAAGGTCACGGATATAACCCATCCTTACAGCCTCGACATCCAATTTTTCTTCTGAAAAGTGAGCTATATCATCCAAGGGGGGAGCCAACTTTCTCACCTGTTCCAACACACGACGGCTATTGCCAAATGTTTTCTGCAGAGAGAACAAGAAATTGTAGGAATCAATATTGCAAAAGTTGTTCATCTTACAGATGATTCCAAAATATTTCAAATGGTCTTCACCTATATTTTGGGCAAACGAGTCAAGATCAGGATGGTCAATTCTGAACGGCATAAACCAATGTGACAACGTATGGTAGAAAGCCGAAGAGTCAATCTGGCTGAAAGAATGGTAATCAATGTCCATCCCTTCTTTCTTGTAATTCATGATGATGCCGACTTTCTCTTGGATTTTCTCACCTATACGCTCTTCGAAGTCTTTTGCAATGATATCCTCTATCGATGATTCGTCAATATCTGTAGGAAGATTTGTTTTAACCTCCTTGGCAGCTTCCATGATGCTTGGCAGCAACTGAAATTTCATCTCGTTGGAGATGTTACGGGTCTTCATCTGCCTTACGAACTGTTTCTGAAGTGAAAGTAGAGCAGAACGTCCATCCTCGCTGTTTGCCAACTGGTTAGCATACGATAGAACATTTGATAATTCCCAATGCATTTCGAATTTAGCCTCAGAGTTTTTCTTGGGGTCATCAATAGAATCTGTATCAAAACCTCTTGTTTCTTGCATCGCCATCAAGAGGACAAGGCCGACAAAGGCACGCTGTTGAACAACAATGTTGGAAGTTTTGTCATAAATCTGCTGGAGGCAAGTGAACTTAGCCATATCAAATACGACCATGCAGGAAAGAGTAATGGCACTTGCCAACATTGCAGACACATCGTAATTCAAGGCGGGCATAGTGATGGCATCAGTCATAGCATTGCTCTCACTCTTTGTCCAATTGTCGCTTGATAGAACGACTGAAAAGATACGGTTGCAGAAAGCATCATACTCCTTACGTTCTTCTATTGACACCGTAAAGTTCTCACCAGAAGATGAGCCATATTTCATGTTGGTATGCTCCTTGCCAAAATTCTCCAACAACTGCGGCACTTCTGAAATCTGCACCCCCGAAGCCCGTTTGCGAGCAGCTACAAATGCCTGTCTTTCGTTACAGACAGCAGCCATCTGCATATTTCGGGCGCAGTTGATAGTTGTTTGATAGAGGACGGCATACAACGCTCTTCGTTGAGGGTCGTTACCATCTTTAACATAGAATTGGCTCATTCGCTCGGAATGATCCAAATACATGTCAAACTTGTCGCAGAATGACATGAGTGAAGGAGTACTTTCTGCTATTTTCCTCAGACGATGGTTTGTTAGCAAGATGCCACTTTCTTTCGACTGGTCTATTATCTTTCTGATTTTCTCTGCAATACTTTCCATTTAAATATTTTATTAAGGGATGCTTTGAGCATATTTCTATTAAGTTTCCTTATTGCACTTTACTACTTTTTCATCTTACGCAACACCAAATCCTATTCTAAAATCATTATTCCTTAATGGCTGATACGACAGCTAAATCGTGCTGACGGGGTGGTTCGGCATGATGGAAACGGATATGCGGCAAGGCTTTGGCTGTCTTGACATCCACATCACAGTTGCGCGCTATGAGTTCCGCATATTTGGCAAAACCATTTTTATTGATGCTGTCTACTGCCATGTTATAAGCCTTGAGAAACAAGTCTAACTGATTGGCTCTGCGCTTGTCGTCTGTTATGTCTTTGCGAAAGGCAAATACTCCCAAGAAGAGATTCTTATCTCTACTGTCCATCAGTGTCTTGTTGCCTGCGAGTTGTGCTTTCGTCGCTTGTGGCTCAGGGAGCAAAGCTGCATCCATTTCGTTGTTAAGCAACATCTTAAGCCTTATCCTCACATCATTGATTTGCACTCTGTAGACATCATATTTGGGATGTACGCTGTCAATGGCAAGTGTGGCAAGATAATCGGTAGCCGAGTAACGAGTGATTGCTATCATTTTGTCGGACAACTGCTTGAGTTCCGAGATACGGGCACGCTTGTTGCTAACTATCTTCCAGTATGTCTGTGTTGCGATGGGGTAGACGAGTGCCGTACCCTTCTGTTGCAGACGCTTGGCACGCACCAAATCAGAGGCCGCTCCTTCCACACATTTACGGGCAAGAGCCGTATCGCAGTCCATCTGAGCACTGTAGTATCGCAGGTGGACATCAACACCGAGGGTGTCAAACAGACGTTCATCCTTGGCAACGAACAAGGGCAGACAGTCGAGTGTAGGCATCACCCCAACCTTGAGAGCCTCCCTGTCAAGACTATCGAGGCGTGCCTTCTCTGCCTTGCTCCGGCGTATCTGCTTCTCTTTGGAGTCAGAACAACCTGTAGCAAAAAAGAACAGTATTCCAGCAAAGAATGCAGGCAACATTATCTTTTCTTTCATCATTCCTCCGTGAAATTATTCTACGTACAGCACCAGTCCCTTGAGATATTCTCCTTCAGGGTGGTAGATATTTATAGGATGGTCTGCTGGTTGGTGTAACTGATGAAGGATACGCACCTTGCGCTTTGCCTGTGCAGCAGCAGTAAAAACGGCATTGCGGAAGTTGTCCTTAGTTACCACTTGCGAGCAACTGAAAGTAAAGAGTATTCCGCCCTTCTTGATACGCTGCAATCCCTTCACGTTGAGACGTGTATATCCTTTCAGAGCATTATGCAAAGCAGCACGATGCTTGGCAAAGGCAGGAGGATCGAGTACGATAAGGTCGTATTGCTGGTCGTGGTCGTCCAGATACTTGAAGGCATCTTCACAAAATGCTTCATGCCGTGTGTCGCCTGGGAAATTGAGTGCGATATTCTCATTTGTCAACTCCACAGCCTTGGCACTGCTGTCTACAGAGTGTACCAGTTTAGCACCACCACGCATGGCATAGACAGAGAAACCTCCCGTATAACAGAACATATTAAGCACACTCTTTCCCTTGGCGTATCGTTCAAGCAAAGAGCGGTTCTCACGCTGGTCCACAAAGAACCCAGTCTTCTGTCCACGCAACCAGTCGATATGGAACTTCAGTCCGTTTTCTACAGCAATATCATCGGCATTCCCACCCATGAGAAAACCATTCTCCTGACGCAGGTCGGCTTTGTAGGGCAATGTCGTCTCACTTTTATAGAATATGTCTGTGATGCGGTTGCCCATCACCTGAGCAAGGGCTTTGCAGATTTCTTCACGGCAAACATGCATCCCGACGCTGTGAGCTTGCATGACGGCAGTAGTGCCATAGCAATCAATGACAAGCCCAGGCAGGGAGTCTCCCTCGCCGTGAACCAGTCGATAAGTGTTGTTGCTCTCATTGTCTGCAATTCCTACGCCTATTCGCACATCTAACGCAGACTGCAGACGAGAAGTCCAAAAGTTGTTGTCTATCTCTATGTCGTCAAACGAAAGCACTCTTACAGCGATGGAACCTATCTGGTAATGACCTACAGCTATGAAGTCCCCTTCCGAAGTGATGACCTTTACAGTTTCTCCCTCCTCTATGCCGTCGTCAGCATGATGAATGGCTCCAGAGAATATCCAGGGATGGAAGCGTTTGAGCGATTCTTCTTTGCCCCGTTTCAGAAATATCTGTTTATACATATTTTTATTAATTTAATTTTCGGAAGTTGCTTGTTTTTCTACTTCAGAAGACAACTGTACCTCTTTCGTGTCAGAAGCCTGTTGCGTTTCGTCAGTTTCGGGAACTATCAGTTCATAGTCACCTGTTTCTCTCAATCGTTTTATTTCAAGATAAAGGTGTATGCAGGTCCAGGCATCTGTGGCAGCGTAAAGAACCTCTGCCTCTCGCAGTTCTTCTCTCTCCCAGTTGCTTAGTCTCTGTGTCTTGCTGATACGCATGCCGAAGATGTTGGCGTAAAGCTTCTGCAAACTCTTGTCAGTTATCCCCAACGTCTTTGCCTCGTCTTGCAGTTCTATGAAGTTTCCCGCAACGAAATCTGCCCGTCTATGTAACTGGAGCAGGTCGTCATGCCAGGATAGTCCTATCTTCGTCACGGTACGGTCTTCGAGAAGACGGATGATGGCGGGTGTCATGCCTGTCATGTTCAGACGGAACAGGAAACAGGTATCCAACGTACTTACCTGAAGCAGCGACACCTCGTATCTTACTCCCTTTCGGAATGCAGGGCGTGTCTCCGTGTCAAAGCCGAGTATGTCTTGGCTAAGCAGATAGTCTACAGCCTTCTCGGTCTCTTCGGGTGTCGTGACGACAACGATGCGTCCATCAAAAAGTATTCGTGGAAGTGACGGAAGTTTCTTCTTGTCAAACGACTTTTGTATTTGCTTCATCATTCTTGTTTGTTCTATTGGCGTGCAAAATTAAAAAAAAATGCTGAGAAAAAGGTTCGTTTCTCATTTATTTTCGCTAATTTTGCAGAATATAACCATTACAGCTCATGTGAATCGGCCTATTTTGAGGTGCCTTTTCTGACTGTAAAACATAGAATACACGTTATTTACAAGTATATGGCAAAGAAGAAAACTGGTAAACCCGCAAAATCTTTCGTAGAGGCTATCGGGCTACAATATCTTTTCAACAATTTCATTACGGACTTCTTTTTAGGTCTTGCGCTAATCATTGTTGCATGCATCGTCATCATCGCGATGATATCTTTCATCAATACTGGAGCGGCAGACCAAAGCATACTGGAAGACATGCTTCCGGGAGAATGGTCTAATACAGGACACCAGTTCCAAAACTACTGCGGATCGATGGGTGCTATCGTCTCCTATTGGCTCATGTCTGAGAACTTGGGCTTCCCTGCCTTTCTGTTACCCCTCTTTCTGATTATTGTCGGACTTCAGGTGATGCACGCTTACAAGATAAAACTGCTCAAGTGGTTTCTTTGCTTGATGGTTGTAATGATATGGAGTTCTGTCACTTTCGCAAAATTCCTCACTCCTCTTTGTGACGGCCTCATATTCAACCCTGGAGGCAAACAAGGACTCTACATCGTGCAGACTCTTGAAAATTTAGCGGGGCCTCCGGGACTTACGGCAGCCCTTCTCTTTGTGGCAATAGCTTTCCTTACCTACCTCACTACTGAAACCATTCATGTGATACAGAAGATACTCAACCCCGTGGGTTTTATCACTAATAAGGTTAAGTTTGTCATTACCAACCGCGAAAAAGAGAAAAACAGCGATTTGTCTTACGAGACTGTCACCGAAGAGAATCTTGTCGACGCCCCGACTGAGATCAAAGACCCAGAGCCAGCCAAACCTATTGACCTTGACATTACACCTACTGTTCCTGTTGCCAAAGCGGAAGAGGACGTTCCTGTCAACCCTGCAAAGGAAGAAATAGAGGATGGCACTAATGAAGGCGTTTCCACAAGTACCCCTAAAAACATCGGCATGGATATCGTCATTGCAGCAAAGGACGAAGAGGCGACGGGCGATGTGGTTACTACCAATGAAACACTCAACACTCCCATCAACCCCAAAGAGCCTTTCGTCAACTACAAGTACCCAACATTGGGGTTGCTGAAGAAATACGACAACGATGATAATTATATAGACGAAGCGGAACAGATTGCAAACAAAAACCGTATCATAGAAGTATTAGGCAATTTTGGTGTCCAAATCAAGACAATACGTGCCACTGTCGGCCCTACCATCACGCTATACGAGATTCAACCGGCCGACGGCGTCCGCATCTCGAAAATAAAGAACCTCGAAGACGATATCGCCTTGAGCCTCGCTGCTTTAGGTATCCGTATCATCGCACCTATTCCTGGCAAGGGAACAATCGGTATAGAGGTGCCTAACGCAAAGGCAAACATTGTGAGCATGGAGAGCATCCTCAACTCAAGGAAGTTCCAAGACACAAAAATGGACTTGCCTTTGGCTTTGGGAAAGACTATCACCAACGAGGTGTTCATGGTTGACTTGGCAAAGATTCCTCACCTGCTTGTTGCCGGTGCCACTGGTCAAGGTAAGTCTGTAGGACTGAATGCCATCATCACATCACTGCTTTACAAGAAGCACCCCAACGAACTCAAGTTCGTGCTCATTGACCCAAAGAAAGTGGAGTTCAGTGTATACTCGCGCATCGCCAACAAGTTTATGGCAGCTGTACCTGGTGAAGATGAACCTATCATTACTGATGTCACCAAGGTGGTACGCACACTCAATAGCCTCTGTGTTCTGATGGATAGCAGATACGACTTGCTCAAGAAAGCAGGCGCACGCAACATCAAAGAATATAACCAGAAATTCATCAACCACAGACTGAAGCTCACAGACGGACATGACTACATGCCATACATTGTTGTCATCATCGATGAGTTCGGCGACCTCATCATGACTGCTGGCAAGGAAGTGGAACTTCCTATAGCCCGTATCGCACAGTTGGCGCGTGCTGTGGGCATACACATGGTCATAGCTACCCAACGTCCAACGACAAGTATCATTACAGGTAACATCAAGGCGAACTTCCCCGGACGTATAGCCTTCAAGGTAACGGCGGCAATCGACTCTAAGACAATCCTTGACCGCACTGGTGCAAACCAGCTCATTGGTAGAGGAGACATGCTCTATCAGGGAGGTCAAGAACCCGTACGTGTACAGTGTGCCTTTGTTGATACTCCGGAAATAGAACGCATCAACGAATACATCAGCGAACAAATCGGTCCTATAGAACCGCTCGAATTGCCAGAGCCAGCGACCGAAGATGGCGTAGGCGGTGGAGGCAACGTCGATGCACACAACCTCGACCCGATGTTTGAGGAAGCTGCCCATGCCATTGTACTTACCCAGCAGGGTAGTACGAGCATGATACAACGCCGTTTCTCTATCGGATACAACCGTGCTGGAAGACTCATGGACCAGCTTGAGAGCGCTGGTATCGTAGGTGCAGCCCAGGGCAGTAAGCCTCGCGAGGTGCTTATCCAAGACGACAACCAACTCAACACGCTCTTAGCACAGTTACGAGGAGCTTAAGGGATAGAGATTAAAGACCGCAGCTCGACTGTGATGCTGGAGATGCTTTTGCCCTCACAAAGGACAAAAGCATCAAAAAAGTAGAATAACATGTATAAGACAATGAAGAAACTTCTTTTGATTTTGTTAGCGGCAAACATGTCTCTCACATCATTTGCACAGACAGCCAGACAGATTCTTGACAAGACCGCCCAGGTAATAGGAAACAAGAATGGAGCTTGTGCCAACTTTAAAGTGTCTGGCAGTAAAGTGGGCAATGCAAACGGCACGATTGCCATCAAAGGCAATAAGTTTAATGCCCGCACGGCACAGGCTATCGTCTGGTTTGACGGAAAGACACAGTGGTCTTACCTCAAAAAGACCAACGAGGTAAATGTCAGTACACCGACACAGGCACAACAGATGTCCATGAATCCATACACCTTTATTAATATGTATAAGACGGGATACACGATGGACTTGAAGTCTTCTGGGGCAAACTATCTTGTTCACCTCAAGGCACAAAACCAAAAGCGATCTGTGGCGGAGCTCTACATCACCATTGACAAGAAGTCATACATCCCGTCTCTCGTCAAAATGAGACAAGGCACAGCATGGACCACCATCTGTATTTCAGGTTTCCAAACAAAGAAGATTTCAAATAGCTCGTTCTCCTTTAACAAAAAAGAATTCCCCTCAGCTGAAATTGTCGACTTGAGGTAATAAACAAGAGTATATTTTTACCGTCAAAAGAAAAGAAGTTAAGACGGTAAAAACAGAAGTTAAGGACTTAAACGTCAAGAATAATCCAAAAAAAATGCCAAACAACAATAACAACCGGCGTGGTACCACCCAACCCAAGATAGACACAACGTATGCTCACTTGCAACCGCAAGATGTAAACTTAGAGCGCGTAGTCCTCGGTGCACTGATGGTAGATGCAGATGCCTTCTCTATGGTTTCGGAAATGCTGAAACCTGCCACTTTTTACGAGCCGCGCCATCAGAAGATATACGAGGCCATCCAGACTATGAATATGGAGGAGCGTCCTGTAGACATCATGACCCTCATCAACGAGCTCACCAAGATGGGAGAAATCGAGAGGGTAGGAGGGGCTGCTTATCTCATGGAGATTTCCTCGCAGGTTGCCTCGGCAGCTCACATCGAATACCATGCACGCATTCTGGCACAGAAGTCATTGCAACGACAACTCATCCATTATGCCTCGGACATCGAGACACAGGCTTTTGACGAGAGCGTCGACGTAGACGAACTGATGCAACACGCTGAAGCGGAACTCTTCGGACTCTCTCAGAACAACATGAAACAGGACTATACGCAGATAGATCCTGTTATCAAGGATGCTGTGGAAATTCTCCAAAGGGCTGCCCAGAATGCAGGCGGTCTGACAGGTATTCCTACAGGTTATACCGGACTTGACGACATGACGAGTGGTTGGCAAGCTTCCGACCTTGTCATCATAGCAGGTCGTCCAGCCATGGGAAAAACATCCTTTGCACTGAGTATCGCCAAGAATGTGGCAGTGGACTATCATATCCCCATCGGTTTCTTCTCGCTTGAAATGAACAATGTCCAGCTTGTCAACCGTTTGATTAGCAACGTTTGTGAAATCTCTGGACATAAGATACTGAACGGTCAGTTGGATGGAGCTGAGTGGGAACGTCTTGACAAGAAACTCCGTGACTTGACTGGAGCACCCATTTATGTGGATGACACTCCTGGCCTTTCGGTCTTCGAACTCCGCACTAAGGCGCGCCGTCTGGTAAGAGAGAAAGGAGTGAAACTTATCATGATAGACTATTTGCAGCTCATGAACGCCAACGGTATGAAGTTCGGAAGCCGCCAGGAAGAGGTGTCTACCATCTCTCGTTCACTCAAGGGACTTGCCAAGGAGCTGAACATCCCTGTTCTTGCCTTGTCACAGCTCTCTCGTAATGTAGAGAATCGTGAAGGACTTGAAGGCAAGCGACCACAACTCAGTGACCTCCGTGAGTCGGGTGCCATTGAGCAGGATGCCGACATGGTTCTCTTTGTCCACCGTCCAGAGTATTATCATATTTACCAAGATGAGCATGGAAATGACCTCCATGGCATGGCACAGATTATCATTGCCAAGCACCGTAAAGGTGCTACGGGCGACGTATTGCTCAATTTCCGAGGTGAGTTCACACGATTCCAGGACCCCGCGACAGCAAGTATTTCTCCTGTTGACGAAGGTGGAGAGATTATAGGTTCGAAAATGAACGACCCAATGCCTTTCCCACCACCAGAACCCATGGGCGCAGGAACAGCCCCAGGCTTTTAACAGATTTCGCGCAAAAATATCCAGTGTTGCCCATATCCAACTGCAAAAAGTAGTAAACTGTAATGCTAAGGCTGAAAAAACTTATAATTTGTTTGGACATATCAATAATATGTGTTACCTTTGCAGTCGTTAAGAAAAAGAGAAGAAATGAAGACAAGCATATTGAACATTTTGGACATTATTATTATTGATATTCGACTGCATCAGGCGGGCGGAAGTAATAAGGTGTGCCAATAGGTCATATTTTTGGAGATACAAAGCCTTTCTACTTCCGCATAGGAACGAGAAAGGCTTTTTAAGTTATATCCCCCAGCGGATTTTCCTTAACTCCTAAGACCTCTCAGACAACAAACATATATAAAAAAGGAAAAAGGTTAAAACGACAAGATATGAGTGACAGATTATTTATTTTCGACACAACTCTCCGTGACGGCGAACAGGTTCCAGGCTGTCAGTTGAACACAGTAGAGAAGATTCAAGTGGCCAAGCAACTGGAATCGTTGGGCGTAGATGTCATCGAGGCAGGCTTCCCCATTTCCAGTCCTGGTGACTTCAATTCGGTAGTTGAGATTTCCAAGGCTGTGACATGGCCTACCATCTGTGCCCTGACACGTGCCGTAGAAAAAGATATCGACTGTGCTGCTGACGCACTGAAATACGCCAAGCACAAACGAATTCATACAGGTATTGGCACGAGTGACAGCCACATCAAGTATAAATTTAATTCCAATCGTGAAGAGATCATAGAACGTGCTGTGGCAGCAGTCAAGTATGCAAAGAAGTATGTTGAGGACGTGGAGTTCTATGCCGAGGATGCTGGTCGTACAGACAATGAATATCTGGCACGTGTTGTGGAAGCGGTCATCAAGGCTGGAGCCACTGTTGTGAACATTCCAGATACTACTGGCTATTGCTTGCCCGACGAGTATGGCGCAAAGATTAAATATCTGATGGATCATGTCGACGGGATAGACAAAGCCCGCATATCAACTCATTGCCACAACGATTTAGGCATGGCTACAGCCAATACGCTGCAAGGTGTACTCAATGGCGCACGTCAGGTAGAGGTAACGATCAACGGTATCGGTGAGCGCGCAGGAAACACCTCTCTTGAAGAGATTGCCATGATTCTGAAATGCCATAAGGGCATCCAGATAGACACCAATATCAATACGACCAAAATCGTGCCTACCTCAAGGATGGTGAGTGGTCTGATGAATATGCCTGTCCAGCCTAACAAAGCCATTGTGGGTCGCAATGCCTTTGCCCATTCTTCAGGCATCCATCAAGATGGAGTACTTAAAAATGTGCAGACTTACGAGATTATGAATCCTAAAGATGTCGGACTGGATGATAACGCCATCGTTCTTACAGCTCGTTCGGGTCGTGCAGCTTTAAAATATCGCCTACAAGTCAATAACGTGAAAGTTGACGACGAAGAGAAACTTGACAAGATTTACAAGAAGTTCCTCTTGCTCGCTGACAAGAAGAAAGAAGTCTCGGATGAGGACATCCTTATGCTTGCCGGTGCCGACCAAGCCGACCAGCACGGAGTGCAACTTGACTATCTGCAGGTAACTACTGGAAAGGGTGTGAAGAGTGTTGCCAGCATCGGGCTTGACATCGCAGGGCAGAAGTTTGAGTCTGCCTCTTCTGGCAACGGTCCTGTAGATGCTGCCATCAAGGCTCTTAAGAAGATTATTACCAAGAAGATGAAACTCAAGGAGTTCACCATCCAGGCCATTGATAAGGGTTCTGACGATGTAGGTAAGGTTCACATGCAGGTAGAGTACGATGGCCATGTATATTATGGATTCGGTGCGGATACCGACATCGTTACAGCATCGGTAGAGGCTTATATCGACTGTATCAATAAGTTTAAAGTGAGATAAGACTGTAAATGAGAATACTGTAAGATACGACAAGACGGTAAGTCAAGACATACAGTTAGAAAAAAAATAGAAACAACAAGTACAAGCAATATGAATACATTATTTGACAAGATTTGGGACAAGCATGTTGTCCAGATTATTCCTGACGGTCCTACGCAGCTTTATATAGACCGTCTCTACTGTCATGAAGTGACATCTCCACAGGCTTTTGCCGGAATGAGAGCACGTGGACTGAAAATGTTCAGACCAGAGCAGATATTCTGTATGCCTGACCACAATACTCCCACTCACGACCAGGACAAACCCATTGAGGATCCTGTATCCAAGAAGCAGGTGGATGTTTTGGCAAAGAATACTGCCGACTTTGGTGTGGCTCACTTTGCCATGAATACCAAGGACAATGGTATTATCCATGTTGTAGGACCAGAGAAGGGTCTCTCCTTGCCGGGCATGACCATTGTATGTGGTGACTCCCATACTTCTACTCATGGAGCCATGGGCGCTGTTGCCTTCGGTATCGGTACATCAGAGGTGGAGATGGTAATGGCTTCTCAGTGTATTCTGCAGAGCAAACCCAAATCCATGCGCATCAGTGTCAACGGCAAACTTGGCAAGGGTGTTACTGCCAAAGATGTAGCACTCTACTTGATGAGTCAGCTTACTACCAGCGGTGCTACTGGT
The DNA here is from genome assembly GCA_963600865.1 of Firmicutes bacterium CAG:103. Taxonomy (GTDB): domain Bacteria; phylum Bacteroidota; class Bacteroidia; order Bacteroidales; family Bacteroidaceae; genus Prevotella. The sequence goes on along the minus strand of CAVCDC010000003.1, from coordinate 40,206 downwards.
TACTTCGTAGAGTATAGTGGCGACGTGGTGAAGGATATGAGTATGGAGGGACGTCTTACCTTGTGCAACCTCTCCATCGAGATGGGAGCGCGTGGCGGATTTGTTGCTCCCGACGAGACTACGTTCGAATACATCAAGGGACGCGAGTATGCTCCTAAGGGTGAAGAATGGGACAAGGCTGTTGCCTACTGGAAAACGCTTAAGAGTGGTGACGACGCCGTGTTCGACAAAGAACTTGTCTTTGACGCAAAGGATATCGAGCCTCGCATTACATATGGTACCAACCCTGGCATGGGCATCGGCATCACCGAGAGCATTCCTACCCTCGACCAGATACCAGAGGAAGAGCAGGCAGGCTTCAAGAAGAGCCTTGCCTATATGGGCTTCCAGCCTGGCGAGAAACTCGTAGGTCACCCAGTAGACTATGTGTTCCTCGGCGCATGTACGAATGGTCGCATAGAAGACTTCCGCGCTTTTGCATCACTGGTCAAAGGAAAGCACAAGGCTGACAACATAACTGCTTGGCTCGTACCTGGTTCATGGTTGGTGGATAAACAAATACGTGAAGAGGGCATCGACAAGATAGTAGAGGCAGCTGGCTTCGAGATTCGTCAACCGGGATGCTCGGCTTGTCTTGCGATGAACGACGACAAGATTCCTGCCGGCAAGTATTCAGTAAGTACATCCAACCGTAATTTCGAAGGTCGTCAGGGACCAGGTTCCCGCACGATTCTTGCGAGTCCCTACGTGGCTGCTGCAGCCGCGATTACTGGTAAGATTACAGATCCAAGAGAGCTGATGTAAATATTTAATTAGGAGTTAAAGAAGTTAACTCTATCTAAAATATACAACAATGAAACAGAAATTCAACGTAATAACATCATCCTGCATTCCCCTTCCGTTGGAGAATGTAGATACCGACCAAATCATTCCAGCTCGTTTCCTCAAGGCTATAGACAAGGAGGGTATGGGTGATAATCTCTTCCGTGATTGGCGTTATAATGCCGACGGAACCCCTAAGCCCGACTTTGTGATGAACGACCCTTCATACAGTGGTGTCATCCTCGTAGCAGGCAAGAACTTCGGTTCAGGATCGTCTCGTGAGCATGCAGCATGGGCTATCGCAGGCGCTGGTTTCCGTGTAGTCATCAGTTCGTTCTTTGCCGACATTCACAAAAACAATGAGTTGAACAATCTCGTCTTGCCAGTCGTGGTGAGTGAATCTTTCCTCAAGGAATTGTTTGAGAGCATTGACAAGGATCATAAGACACAGGTTACTGTTGACTTACCCAACCAAACTGTCACCAACCTTGCAACAGGCAATAGTGAGCACTTCGAAATCAACGGCTACAAGAAGCACTGTCTGGAGAACGGACTTGACGATGTTGATTTCCTCGTTCAAAACCGTGACAGGGTGGAAGCCTGGGAGGCTGCCAACAAGTAATGTAGTATGTTAAATGGTGGATATTGGGTAATGAGTTGCATAGAAGCACACCATAAAAACTATACTACAATATCCACCATAGAAAACAACATGACATTAAATCTATAAGAATGGACGTTAACACTAAGGGAGGAAACAGACGTTTGAGGGAAATTGAAATCATGGACAGCACGCTGCGTGACGGCGAGCAGACCAATGGTGTCAGTTTCCTGCCCCATGAGAAGTTGATGATAGCAAAGATGCTGTTGCATGACATCAATGTAGACCGCATCGAAGTTGCTTCTGCACGCGTCTCGGAAGGGGAGAAAGATGCCGTTGCCCGTATTTGCCGCTATGCCAATTCCATAGGGAAACTTGACAGTGTTGAGGTGTTGGGGTTCGTGGATTACAACAAGAGTGTCGATTGGATAGCTGGGTGTGGAGGTCGTGTCATCAACCTCCTTGCCAAAGGAAGTTACAAACACTGCACTCACCAGCTTAAGATGACTCCCGAAGAGCATCTCGCACATATCAAACAGACCATCGATTATGCAATCGAAAAGGGATTTACTGTAAATCTATATCTGGAAGACTGGTCGAGTGGCATGCGTGACAGTCGTGACTATGTGTTCTTTATGATGGACGAGTTGTCAAAGCTTCCCATACGACGTTTCCTCTTGCCTGATACTCTCGGTATCTTGAATCCCTTGGAGTGCGTGGAATTTATCCGTCTGATGGTGCGCCGTTATGCTGACTGCCATTTCGACTTCCATGCCCACAATGATTATGACTTGGCGGTGAGCAACTCGTTGGCTGCCGTGCTGAGTGGCGCTCAAGGGCTTCACGTTACGGTCAACGGTCTGGGTGAGCGTTGTGGCAATGCACCGCTTGCAAGTGTGCAGGTTATCTTGAAGGACATGTTCGGCGCAAAGACCAACATCAACGAAGATCGTCTCAACGAAATCTCTCGATTGGTAGAGGGGTATAGCGGTATTGCTGTCGCTCCTAACACACCAGTTGTTGGCGAGAATGTCTTTACCCAAGTGGCGGGAGTTCACGCTGACGGTGACAACAAGGATAAGCTTTACTGCAATGACTTGAAACCGGAACGTTTCGGAAGACATCGCCAGTATGCCCTCGGCAAGAATTCAGGAAAGGCAAATATCATTCAGAATCTGAATGAATTGGGATTGGACTTGACGCAGGAACAGGCAAAGGCTGTGACTAAGCGCATCACAGAACTGGGTGACCGCAAGGAACTTGTCACACAGGACGACCTGCCATATATCGTAAGTGATGTACTGAAGCACAATGCGCCCGAGGACAAGGTGGAATTGCTCAGCTATATGGTGTCTACCTCGTATGGACTGAAACCTATCGCAAGTTTGAGGGTAAGAATCAACGGAAGGGAACATGAAAACCAGAGTACCGGTGACGGTCAATATGACGCTTTCGTAAAGGCTCTTCGCAATATCTACAAGGTCAAAGTAGGCAAGACATTCCCAAAACTTGAAAACTATCAAGTATCCATTCCACCTGGCGGACGTACCGATGCCCTCGTGCAAACAGTTATCACCTGGCGCGATGGTGACCGTATCTGGCGCACAAGAGGTCTTGCTGCCGACCAAACTGAGGCTGCCATCAAGGCGACCTTCAAGATGCTCAATATGTATGAGGCAGGAGACAAAGGTGAGAAGCCTGTATCGCCACGCAACATGGACTTGGAATAGAAGTAAAAAGGTAAAAAATTAATAAAAGAAAGACATGAAATTAAACATTGCAATTCTCGCCGGTGACGGTATCGGTCCAGAGATTATGAAGCAGGGCGTTGCCGTCATGGATGCCATTGCCCAGAAGTTCAACCATGAGTTCACTTATAGTGAGGCAATATGTGGTGCGCACGCCATCGATGAGGTGGGCGACCCATTCCCAGAAGAGACATTCCAGGTTTGTATGAAGGCAGACGCTGTTCTCTTTGCTGCTGTTGGTGACCCACGTTTCGACAACAACCCTACTGCCAAGGTTCGTCCAGAGCAGGGCTTGCTCGCCATGCGCAAGAAGTTGGGCTTGTTCGCCAACGTACGTCCTGTTGCCACCTTCGACTGCCTTCTTCACAAGAGTCCACTAAAGGATGAACTTCTCAAGGGTGCCGACTTCGTAGTAATCCGTGAGTTGACTGGTGGTATGTACTTCGGTGAGAAGTATCAGGACAACGACAAGGCTTACGACACTGATATCTACACACGTCCCGAGATAGAGCGTATCCTGAAGGTGGCATTCGAGTATGCCATGAAACGCAACAAGCACCTTACAGTGGTAGACAAGGCTAACGTTCTTGCTTCTTCTCGTTTGTGGCGTCAGATTGCCAAGGAGATGGAGCCTCAGTATCCCGAGGTGAATGTCGACTATATGTTTATCGACAATGCCTCTATGCGTGTCCTCACAGAACCTACCTTCTTTGATGTCATTGTTACAGAGAACACCTTTGGTGATATCCTTACAGACGAGACATCTTGCATTACTGGTTCTATGGGTTTGCAGCCATCAAGTTCGCTTGGCGAGCACACTCCGTTGTTCGAACCGGTTCATGGTTCTTGGCCACAGGCAGCAGGCAAGAACCTTGCCAACCCTGTTGCTCAGATTCTTTCAGCAGCGATGCTTCTTGAGCACTTCGGCCTAAACGAGGAAGGTGCCTTGATTCGCAAGGCTGTTGATGCTTCTCTCGATGCCAATGTCCGCACTCCAGAGATCCAGGTTGAAGGCGGTGAGCACTATGGCACAACAGAGGTAGGTGAATGGATCACCAACTGGATCAAGAACGCATAAACAACAAGTTCTGCAATTATATAATGACGAAAGCGGATGCCCGATGATATATCAGGCATCCGCTTTTTTTCAACAACTTATACAGCATAAAAAAGTTTCAACAACTTATATAAAATAAGAAAAATTTCAACTTCTTATACACCATAACTTAAAAAGAGGATACGACAAGATGCCGTACCCTCTTTTTAAGTTATGTGTAAATCAAAATGTCACTTTTGACATTCAAGACTGCCTGTCAATTACAGGATAGTCTTGACAGCCTCAAGCATACCCTTCTCCTGGATGAGATCGAGATCCTTCTTTACGAGTTCTGTCAAACCAGGAACAGTCTTGTTGAGGTCTTCCTTCCAGATGTAGTCGAAGGCAAGAACACCTTCTGCCACCTTCTGCGTGTCACCTGTGGCCCAGAGTTCTGTAAGCTTGTCGATGATCTTCTGGTCGTCCTTTGGTACAATCTCTGCACCGTCAGCACGCTTGCCACCCTTGTAGTAAGTGATGATGGCTGCGAGACCAAATACCAAACCCTGAGGAAGTTCGCCCTTGCGCTCGAGATAAACCTTCACACCTGGGAGGTCACGTGTCTCATACTTGGGGAATGAGTTGAGCATGATGCTCGTTACCTGATGGTCAACGAATGGATTCTCGAAACGCTCCAATACGTCAGAAGCGAACTGCTGAAGTTCCTCCATAGGCAGGTTAAGGGTCTGCATCAACTCTTCGAACTGTACCTTGTGGATATATTTACCGAGAACAGGATGCTCGCAAGCGTCACGAACGATGTTGACACCGCTGAGGTAAGTAACAGGACTCAAAACAGTGTGAGGACCATTGAGGAGGGTAACCTTGCGCTCGTGGTATGGCTTCTCGTTGTCGGTGATGAGAACGTGCAGACCAGCCTTGTGAGCAGGGAATTCCTCCTGCATCTGCTCTACTGTCATGTTCTCAGCCTTCTCGATAACCCAGAGGTGGAAGCTCTCAGCCTTCACTACGAGGTTGTCCTTGTAGCAAACCTTCTGCTGGATTTCCTTGATGGTGTCGCGTGGGAAGCCAGGAACGATACGGTCAACGAGTGTAGCGCAAACATAGCAGTGGTTGGTGAACCACTCCTTGAAGCCCTCGTAGTCAGCGCCCATATCGCCCTTCCAAAGTTCGATGTACTGGTAGATGCACTCCTTCAGATGGTGACCATTGAGGAAAATCAGCTCACATGGCATGAGAATCATACCCTTAGTTGGGTCACCCTCGAAGAACTTGTATCTGTGGAAGAGCAACTGCACGAGCTTGCCAGGGTAGGAAGCAGCAGGAGCATCAGTGAACTTGCAAGAGTCGTCAAAAGCGATACCAGCTTCTGTGGTATTAGAGATGATGAATCTCATTTCAGGCTGCTCTGCAAGAGCCATGAAAGCCAGGTTCTGAGTATAAGGGTTGACTGCGCGGCTGATGACATCGATACGCTCGAGAGTATTGATGGGCTGACCGTTCTCCTTACCCTGCAGGTTGACATGATAGAGACAGTCCTGACCGTTGAGCCAGTCAACCATACCACCAGCCAAAGGCTGTACGACAACAACAGAACCGTTGAAGTCGGTCTTCTTATTCATATTCCATACAATCCAGTCTACAAAAGCACGGAGGAAGTTACCCTCACCGAACTGGATGATTTTCTCAGGAGCTACGCTCTTGGGAGCGGTACGCTTGTTTAAAGCCTTAAGTTCTTTCATGATTTGTTTTGTTGTTTATTTAGTTTTAAATTCGATTGCAAAGGTATAAATTATAGTGTTACAAATGGCATTGTTTCCACTAAATTCGTGCGTAAAGGTTTGCGTTTCCATTACGTTCTCTGCTACATGGCGAAGGCGTAGAATTCACTGTACACTTCGGCTGCTGTTCCTGTTACGAATGACGCAGCATCGCTTATGAGGTTATAAGAAAAATCTATTCGTTATTACCGATTGCAAATATACATATTAATATAAACCACACAAAATTATTTGTGTTAAGTTATGGTAATTTAAGGTTTGAAAGTATGCCTTATTGCTTTTTTACCTTTACTGAATGATTCCTACCTCTTTCCATTGCTGTACAAGCGTGTTGACATCTTTGCGTGCCACCTCTTCTTCCACATCATACTCGCTTGTGAGCCAGGCGAGCAAGTCTTCTTCTGTAAAACTTTCCACTTCTTGTGCCTTGGTCCAGAGGAATGTGGCACTGTCGTTCATGCTGATGATGTTGCTGAAGTCGATGTTTTCTTCGCCTTCAGCCACAAGGATGCTCTCTCCACATACCTTGCGCAGGTTAAATCCGTTTTTGGTTTTCATATTTTTTACTTTTACTTTTCTACCTTTAAAAGCACTTTTTCGTTAAACCAGTTGACAATCTGTCTGAGCAGGTGCTGTCGGCTATTGCCGCCATAGATGCCATGGTTGCGATTGGTGTACAACACCTCCTTGAAGTCCTTGTCGGCTTGCACGAGCGCCTCTGAGTATTCGAAGGTGTTCTGTGGGTGCACATTATCGTCTGCCATACCGTGGCAAATGAGAAGAGAACCGTGAAGTTTGGCAGACCGCTCGATGGGATTAGTCTTGTATCCTTCGGCGTTCTCCTTGGGTGTCCGCATATACCTCTCCGTATAGATGGTGTCATAGAATTTCCAGTTGGTGGGTGGCGCAACAGCCACACCAGCACAGAACACCGGTCTGCCCTCGCTCATGCTCATGAGAGTACAGAAACCACCGAAACTCCAGCCCCAAATGGCGATGCGGTCTTTATCGACGTAGGGTAGGGAACCCATGTACACAGCTGTCTCCACCTGGTCGTGAGCCTCAAGGTCACCGAGTTTTAGGTAGGTACACTTCTCAAAGTCAGCACCTCTACCGCCCGTACCTCTTCCGTCCACGCAAGCCACGATGTATCCTTCCTGTGCTAAGTAGTAGTCGAAGGCTCCACCGTTACCCATACTTCCACTGCTCCATGCGTCGAGAACTTGCTGGTTGCCAGGTCCAGAGTACTGGTAGAGGATGACAGGATATTTTCTTGTAGCATCGAAGTCGAGAGGTTTCACCATCCATCCATCGAGCACCGTTCCGTCGGCAGTGGTGAAAGAGAAAGTCTCTCTTTTTCCCCAGTTGTATTCCTTCGTTTTTTCCAACAGTTGACTGTTGTCTTCCAACACCCTTACCACCTTGCCCTTTGCCGTACGGGCAGTGAATACATACGGGTGGCTATAGGAACTCCATGTGTTGACAAAGTAACGGAAGTCTGCCGAGAAGATGGCTGTATTGACACCGTCGGCATCAGACAGACGCTCTGTAGCGCCGTTGGCATGAGTAACATACACCTGCCTGTCGTGAGCGTTTTGCTTGGCTGCCTGGTAATATATGTCACCAGTATTCTCGTTAATGCCATAGAAGTCAGTCACGTCATAGTTTCCTTTCTCCACCTGACGGAGGAGTTTGCCGTCGAGACTATAGAGGTAGAGATGCATGTATCCGTCTCTGTCACTCGGAAGGAGGATATATTTTTTCCCTACTTGTGCCCATTCCACGACATCTTCCTTTACATATTTGGGCACACTTTCCTCCATGAGTGTATTCGCCTGCGCAGTGAAAGGATTGACAGTATAGAGGGTCAAACGGTCTTGGTGTCTGTTCATCGCAAACACAATGACACGCTGCGCATCGGGTGTCTGCTTGAGTCTGGGAATATATCCATCCTCGTCTACGGGCACGTTCAGTTTGACGGTCTTGCCGCTCTTCATATCGTAGCTCCAGACTGAAATCTTGGCATTGTCCTGCCCAGCCTTGGGATATTTGTAGGCATACTCGCCTGGATAGTCACTGTATTCAGAATGTTCCGGTTCGAGGCCTTTGAACATCTGTAGACTGTACGTCTTGACACCCGACTCATCGTACTTTACCCAGCAGAGAGCCGAGCCGTCGGCGTTCCATACGAAGGAACGGTTGAGTGTGAATTCCTCCTCGTTCACCCAGTCTGGAATACCGTTGATGACCTCCCCAAACTTGCCGTCCGTGGTAATCTGCTTCTCGTCCTGTAGGTCAGTCACGAAGATGTTGTTGTCCCTTACGAAAGCAATGTGCTTAGAGTCGGGCGACCACGTAGCCACCTGTTGTGCGCCCTTGTTGCTCAGTGGTGTGAGCTTATGGCTCTTGATGTCGTAGACATAATATTCCGCGGTAAAGGAACGTCTGTATATGGCTTTCTTCTTCGTGTAGACCAACATACGCTTCCCGTCAGGACTTGCTTTGTAACCTTCCACCTTCTCGAAAGGAGCATGTGTTGCCTCGGTATCGAAGAGGACAGACACCTGCTTTCCGGTTTTGAAGGAGTAGCTGATGATTTTCTTACCGTCACTACTGATGGAGGCATAGAGGTCTGAGGCTTCGATAGGGTCGATTCCCGAAACGTAAGAAGCGGCGAAACTGCCAGAAGTGATGTCCTTCAGTGTGAGTTTCTCCGCTGCATAGGTTGATGTCATCATGAGGAATGATGCTGTTAATACAAATATTTTCTTCATTCTTTGGGTTCGTTATGTTGCTTTGCGAGGGCGTTTCTTGCCGAATGCATGAAGACAAAGAGTGCCCTGCTTGGTTTTATTCTTTGTGGAGCGCCTTGATGGCGGCATCGTCTTTCATTTCGAGCAGTTGACTGACTGTGACATCCTTGTTTCTCTTGACATATTCAGCCACTGTCTGCACGTATGGTGTACGGAACACTTCCTTGCACATCGCCTTGTTTACCACCCAGAACACCTTCCCCATATGAATGTCGCGGTCGAGTTGCTGACTGTGCTCAAAGTCTTCCATAGGGTAGAGGCTCAACAGGTAGAAGGTGATGCAGTCTGGCACGATGAAGGAACGCGTCATGGTAGAGCGTTGCTGAGAAGAATAGAACTTCTTGTAGAGTGGATAATTCTGTCCCATATACTTGTCGAGCGAGATGCCAATCGAGTTTTCGCCTACCACGATACTCTGGTCGAGGGCAGCTATCTGTGCATAGAAAGTAGGGTATTTCATGTCTGGGATCCACGTCTTCAGTCTTTCGAAAGCACACTTCAACTGACTGTTGATATCGTCCATGTTGGCGAATTCAGCCTCGGCGTCAGCGATGAGTGCCTGGAGTGTGGAGTCTTGATAGAACATCAGAAACCTATTGCTGATGTAAGGGTCCGTGACATTCCCTATCTGCAACATCTTCTCCATGAGTGTTCTTGTCTCAATGGGATAGTCGGTGTTCATCTGTTGCAGGGCAGAGAAGTCACCCGTCGTAAGGTAACGGCTCTCCAGCCTGTCATACCTCTGTATCGTGAGATTATAGGGCGCATGGTCTTCGTTCGGCTTGAATTTCAATTCGCAAGCCGAAAAAGACATGGTTGTCATGATAGCACCTATTATGAAAAGAGGTATATTTTTCACCTTTTATATATATGTTAGTTTCTTACTGTTCTATATAGTTTCTTTACTGTTCGTTGCTCTGTTGTCATGGTATGTTTACAGAGCCGTTCTGTCTACACGATGATTTCCGAATGCAAAAATACTAAAAAAGAATTAATTTACAAATATTTTAGCTAAAAAAATGCAAAAAACATTCGAAAATGATGGAATTATATGCTATAAAAAAACACCCGGGTTTCGTCGAGAAAATACCCGGGTCTATTTGCAAAAATACCCGGGTCTCAGCAAGAAGAAACCCGGGTGTTCTGGAAAAGCATCCTATGCCTATTGAATATTGGAGCCGTCGTCCCTGTTTTTCGGCGTTGCGAAATAGGGTAGAGGGACTATTTTTGCAGCATTTTTTCGTATAGTCCATCGACAATAGAGTCGGCGAGGGAGATATTCGGCACCATGATGGTGTCGCACTTCAGGTATTCACAAGCCTTGATGAATATCTCTGCTGCGGGAGCGATGACATCAGCACGGTCGTCCTTCAGTCCGAAGGAGATAATGCGTTCTTCGATGCTCAGAGGCTTGATCATACAGTAGAGCCGCTTTAGTTCTGTATAACTCAGTTGCTTGGTATTCTTGTCGTGGCGAGCGAGTTTGTTGAGTTTGTTGATATTCCCTCCTGAGCCGATGATGCGTATGTCCCCATATAGCTCGGCGTAGCGCGTGAGGTTGTCACGGAAGAGCTTTTCCGTCTCCGGACTCACCTTGCCGCTGAGCAGTCGCAGGGTACCCATGTCATAGGAATAGCTCTCTGCGAGGACACCATCGTGGATGAGACTCACCTCCGTAGAACCGCCTCCCACGTCTATGTAGGCAAAGTTGCCCTCGTTAGAGTCAGTCTTCTCCACCAAGTTGTTGTACAGCAGTTGAGCTTCTTCCTGTCCCTTGATGATTTCGAGTTTGATGCCCGTCTCCTTTTCTATCTTCTTGAGCACCTTCTTGCCGTTCTCGGCATCGCGCATGGCAGAGGTGGCGCAGGCACGGAAAGCCTCGACATCATTGAGTTTCATGAACTGCTTGAAGCCTTTCATCATGTGAAGCATCATCTTCTCACGCTCCTTCGATACCTTTCCGAGCGAGAATACATCCTTACCAAGGCGCAGGGGAATGCGTATGAACATAAGTTTCTTGATACGTTCCGACCCGTTGATAGCCTCTGCGTCGAATCGTTTGATGAGCAGACGAGCTCCGTTGGAGCCGATGTCTATGGCTGCTAAGTTGATTGGTTTCATTATTCCTTGTATGCTTTGTATAGTTCTTCTTGACTGCGGAATCGTTTTCCTTCTACGAAGTCGTTAGTTCCCTTACCGTCCACGAGGCGACCGTTGGCAGTGTCTCTCATACCGTACGAAACGGTGCGCATCAAGTCAGCCTGCAAGTCTTCGTCGTACACAGGTGTGAGCACCTCTATGCGGTTGAGCAGATTGCGCGGCATCCAGTCTGCCGAGCCTAAGTAATACTTGGGTTTACCGCCATTACAGAAGATGAGGATGCGCGAGTGTTCCAAGTATCGGTCGATGATGCCCACACAGTGAATGTTCTCGCTTATCTTCGGCAGTCCGGGCACGATAGAGCAGTTGCCCCTTATCACGATGTCTATTTTCACTCCAGCCTTGGAAGCCTGATAGAGTTTTGCCACGATATCGGTGTCGGTGATATGGTTGATTTTCATCTTCAGCCACGCCTCTTTCCCCTCGCTGGCATTCTTGATCTCCGTGTCGAGCATGCGTATGATGCGACTCTTCATGGAGTTGGGCGAGACGAGCAGTTCGCCGAAACGCACCTGCGAGAAGGGCCTGTCTATGAATCCGAACACCTTCGCCACCTCGTTGACAATCTTCGGCCGTGCCGTCATCATCATATAGTCGGTATATATCTTGGCGTTACCCTCGTGGAAGTTACCGGTACCCACACAGGCTATGTTACCTTTTTTCGACTCGATGTAGAGCAGTTTGCTGTGAATCTTCAGTCCCTCGACACCAAAGATGACGTTCACGCCCTCTTCCTGCATGCGCTTGCTCCACTTGATATTGCTCTCCTCGTCAAAGCGAGCGAGCAGTTCGACGACAGCCGTCACCTTCTTGCCGTTGCGTGCGGCGGTGATGAGAGCGTTTACCACCTTCGAGTCTTTTGCCAGTCGGTAGAGCGTTGTCTTGATGCTCTTCACCTCGGGCTTGGTGGCAGCCTCGCGTAAGACACGGATATATCCGTTGAAACTGTGGTATGGCACATGGATGAAGCGGTCTTTCTGACGAATCTGCTCCAAGATACTCTCGTTGGAGAGGAATTCGGGCTTCATGATAGACTGCCATTTCTCATACTTCAGTTCTTTGTGTCCGCAGTCGGGGAACGACATCAGGTCCTTGTGGTTCTGGTATCTGCCGCTGGCAAGCGAAGTGTCGAGTTCCTTGGCGTTCAAGCGGTCGCGTATCTTACGGACCATCTCTTTGGGCATCTCGTGGTCGTAGATGATGCGCACTGCCTCACCACGCTTGCGACTATCCACGCCGAGGGCTATCTTCTCCATGGTACCGAAGTCTGCATCATTGTCCATCTCCATCTCCGCGTCTTTGGTAAACTTGAAAGAGTAGGCTCTGTATCGACTCTCCTTGAAACCAAGGAAGACGAGAGGCAGACAGAACCGTATGACATCATCGAGGTACATGATGTTGTCAAAGCCGTCGCTCGAAGGTATCTTCACCCATCTGCCGTACACTCTGTCCGGCACTTTCACGATGGCATATTTCCGCTTGTCGCTCCCCATGTCCTTCTTCTCAACGATGAGGTAGATGCGGTTGTCTTCCAATGTGGAGAGGTCGTCTATCTCCGAGAGCCAGATGGGGTTGACCGACCCGTTGAGTTTGTCGTAGAAGAAGTCGGTCAGGAACTGTTGCTGTTCGTCGTTGAGCTGTGTCTCGGTGAGGAGTCTCACCTTGTGCTGTTCCAGTTCGGTAAAGACCCTGTCTACGGCGATGGTATACTCCTTGGAGTAGGTCTCGTTGAGTTTGTTGATGGTCTTCAGCGACTTCTTCAACTGTTGTTCGGCAGAGGCTGATGGCTTGCCGTCGAGCATTCGGTTGAGCGAAGCCACGCGTACACGGAAAAACTCGTCGAGGTTGTTGGAGTAGATGCCGAGGAACGAGAGGCGTTCCAATAAGGGAACGTATTCTTTTTCAGCTTCCTGCAGTATGCGGTGGTTGAAATACATCCAGCTTACGTCTCGTTCTACGTAAGCCTTTTTCATCATTTCTTCTTTGGTCATGGGAATGGGAAATTTGAGAAGTTGAGGAGTGAAGGAGTTAAGGCATCAGCTCTTTTGGGAAGTTAAAGGAGTTAAGGGAAGTTAGAGGGAAGTTAAGGGACAACACCCTTTGTGGCGTTAGCTTTTTTTACCTTTCAACGGCGCATGCCTTTTACCTTTTTACTTTTTTACCTTTTTACCTTTCAACGGCGTATGCCCTCTTTTTACCTTTTTACTCTTTTACCTTTTTACCTTTAAACCGCCTTTTTTACCTTTAGGCGTTGCCTCCTTCTTTTCTTCTTTCTTAGGAGCCTCTTTCTTTGGATTTTCCTTCTTAGGTCTTTCTTTCTCTGGTGCTTCGAGAACGATGTAGTCGGTGTCGCCGTCTATGTAGTGGAGCGCCTTGCGGAAAGCCTTGCCGCTCTTGGCGGGGACGATGATGTCATGCAACTGGTCGCAGTCATCGAAGGTATGGCGGCTCAGTTTCTCGGGCACACCGGCAAAGGTGACGCGTTTCAGTTTGTCACACTCGGCAAAGGCGTAGCTCTTTACTTCCTTCACGCCTGCGGGGATGTATACGTTGTCCAGTTCGTCGCAGTCGTAGAAGGCATCGTGCTCTATCTCCTTCACACTGTTGGCAATGACCACATTCTTGAGATTCTTCTTGCCGCGGAACGCCATCTCTCCGATTACTTCCACACCTTCAGGGATGGCGAAACTCTCTGCCTGGCTCATGCAGAACACAAGGCGCTGCTTGCCCATGGTGTAGACAGCGTCGTCGTCACACTCAAAGCTGTCGCTGTCTATCTTCTGCAGCGCAAGGTTTAGTACGAGGCTCTCGAACTTACTGTCTTTCTTCGAACTCTTCTTCTTCAGAATCTCAAGGATTGCTTTCTTGTTCTCTTTCATATCAAAAAAAATAGTTGTTGTGTTTACACGGTGCAAAGATACTGCCTTTCCGTGGTTTAGAGAGTGTAAAGCCGGTTACGTGTTTGTGACGATAGTGTTACAAACTTGTTACAGGGCGTGGCAAGTCATAAGCGTTGTGGGATTTTCTCATTGTCTCCAAACATTTTTGCTCCTTTTATAGACTTTCTCGATATTTCTTTGTATTTTTGCCGATGAAAGAATAAATTAATATGGCAAAGCGAGAATATGTGGAGGCCAACAAGCGTTGGCTGGAGGAAAAGGCAAAGGAGGAGGGTGTGCTGTCCCTTCCCCGCGGTATATATTATAAGGTGTTGAAGCAGGGCGACCAAAAGAGTGCCCAACCATCCAAGCGCAGCATTGTGACAGCTCATTACACGGGTTGGACCATCAACGGAAAGAAGTTCGACTCCAGTCGTGGAGGCACTCCCTTTGCCTGTCGCCTCTGCGACCTGATAGAGGGATGGATCGTGGCGATGCAGCAGATGCACATCGGCGACCAGTGGGAGCTTTACATCCCTGCCGAGATGGGATACGGAAAGTTCTCGCAACCAGGAATCCCCGGAGGCTCCACGCTGGTTTTCGAGGTGGAGCTATTGGGAGTGGGATAGAGGGGGCGCCTCTATCCTTGTTATCTCCAAAAATTCTGGGAAGGAACCTCATTCCTATTCCTCGGGGAACTCTACGGTATTCAACAACTCCTCTATCTGAGGCTTCAGCACAGGGATGTCCTTTTCTATGATGTTCCAGAGTTGTTTTGGCTTGATGGTGTAATAGCCATGCACCAAAACATGTCTTAATCCTATCATTTCTTCCCAAGGGATTTGTGGTTGTGACGCGCGGAATTCCTTGGTAATCATATAGGAGGCTTCTCCTATGATTTCAGCCAATTTTACAAAACCATAAGATAGGATTGTCTCTTATTAGTTCAAACTCATACTTGTCTTTTGAGTCAAGTAAGTCGTTGCAGGCTTTGAGAATGTGCTCAAGCCTTCCTTTGTCTCTAACTTTTTCTCTCATAAATCAATAGCTTATCATGGTTTGCTGTCTTTTGGGCGAATGGAAGAAGGCAGTCTTCCTCTACTAAATCGACAGGTTTGTTGACGATTTTCTTTAAAGATACCATAATCCTTGTAATGTCGAACAAGGACAGGGCATCGCTATCCTTGTACCTCACGAGCAGGTCCACGTCGCTCTTCTGTGTTTCCTCCCCTCGGGAGCACGAGCCGAAGAGCCAGGCCTTTTCGATGGGCTGGGTGGCAAGATACTGCTGTATCTTAGGTATCATTTCCTGTACGTCCTTGCTGAGCATAAGCTTTTGATTTTAAAAATTTTGCTGCAAATATACGCTATTCTCTCGTTTTCTCCAAACTTTTTAGTCCAAAATATACTCCTGTCTCAAATACGCTGCCTCACATAACAAGAGTTTCCGCCACTTCCGCCATTCCGCCATCCACCAACTGTGAGTGAAAATTGTATCAGCTTGTATCATTCTAAATTTTGATACAAAATGACATCTAATTGTTTAATATATAGATATTTATACTGTATCACACCTGATACATTCAACTGTATCATAATCTCATAGTTGTATCGTTTGTGATACATTTTAAATATCTGATATATAGTTAATTAAGTGGTATTTTGTATCACTTTGGAAATGAAACAGTTTGGAACAAAAGTGTTTCATTTTTGCCAAGCGTAATCGTGAAATGGCGGATGGCGGAATGGCGGGAGTGGCGGAAACTTGCCTTGGCCTCCCAATTTACTTGTCGTAACTATGGCAGTTTGGGGTCGTAACTATGGCAGTTTTATGGGCTAACCATGGCACTTTTGGAGGCTAACCATGGCACTTTTGGAGGCTAAGTATCATACTTACGCCTCGTAATCCATAGGCTTGCTTTCACCCATTGATCACCCAGTCCTCGATATTGCCTTGGGCGGAGTCGAAGTTGATGCCTACCTTGGTGATGGGTTTGCCACAGAGAGCAAATCTCTGGCGATAGTTCTTCAGGTTGATTTGCTGCATAGCCGCCTGTGCACTCTTGTTCAGTTTCAGTTCGATGATGTAGAGGTCTGTCCGGGTGAGCAATACGATGTCCACTCTGCCCCTTGGCGTATGCACTTCCACATCCACCAGATAGTCGGTGAGGAGCGAGAAGATGATGAAGAGCATCTGCTGGTAGTGGCCCTCCAGGTTGGTGACGTTGCAATAAGGAATCGTACCCAGGAAATCTTGCAGAAGATGCAAGGCCCCGTCCATGTCCTGCTTGTCGAGAGCCTGGGCTATGCGGCGAGCCGTAGTGGTGGTGGCAAGGGTGTTGCGGGTGACATACGAAGGGATGAGCGCCTTGGTCAAGCCCACCTTTACCTCCTTGTTGGGCACGTCGAGGGTATAATAATTATAGTCTCTGTTGTAATCCTTGATGGTGATGTAGCCACTTTGGTAGAGCAGAGGCATGAGCGTCGTCATTTCCTCGGTAGGAGCGTCAAACTCGCTTTCGTCGGCTTCCACACGGTTGATGTCGGTAGGCAGGGTGTCGTACTTTCTCATCATGTTGATGAGATAAGTGGGCGTGCCCGAGGTGAACCAATAAGCCCCGAACTTTCGTTCGGCAAAACAATTGAATAGGCTATATGGGTTGAAAACATCTGGAGAGAATGCCGAGAAATGATAGCCATCGTAGTGCTCCTTCAGTTTGTCGATGGTCTTTTCTTTTGTCAAGCCTTGCGCCTTGGCAAGCATATCAATGTCTTCCGACATTTGTTCCAAGAGTTCTTCCTTGGTAATGCCACAAATGCCGGCATAATCATCATTCATCGTAAGATTAGTGATGTTGTTAAGCTCGCTGAAGATGCTGAGCTGCGAGAACTTGGTGATGCCAGTCAGGAAGACGAAGCGGAGTTTTGCTTCCTTCATTTTGAGCGGACTGAAAAAATTGCGCATGATGTTACGCAATACATCCAGTTGTTCCTTCTCGTGAGCCACGTCAAGCAGCGGTGCATCATACTCGTCTATCAAGACAACAACTTGCTTGCCTGTTTTTTCGTAAGCTATGTCTATCAAATCTATGAGGCGAAGGTTGGCATCAATTTTCTCACTACGATAGCCGAACTTTCCTTCTTCCTTTTCTAAGATGCTGGACAAGTATCTTTCCAGCTGTTCCTTCTCCATGTGCTTTCCGCCGCTCATGTCGAAGTGGAGTACGGGATATTCCGTCCACTCCTTTTCCAGTTGCTCCATGGCGAGTCCTTGGAACAGCTCTTTCTTTCCCTCGAAATAGCTTTGCAAGGTAGATACGAGGAGCGACTTGCCGAAACGGCGTGGTCGGCCTAAGAAGAAATACTTACTGTTGGTGTGCGCCATACGGTAAATGTATTCCGTCTTGTCGATATATAATCTATCATTCTTGCGGATTTCAGAAAATGTCTGTATTCCTATCGGGTATAATTTCAATGCCATAGTCGTCTTGTTTTATGTTTGTTTTATCGTCTTCAGCCAACAATCATCTTGTCGTTCAGAGGGTAGACGTTGCAAAGATACAAAAGTTTTTCTAATAAAAGTGTTTTGCCGAATATTTTTATGGAATTGCCAAAAACATTCTTCATCATTTTGTAACATCCGTGTCTTATTATAGAAATATCGTCTTATTAATTTTGCAGCCGAAAACAGAAGGACTTGTTGCTGCAAGTTCTACAAGAAGTTGAATATTTAAAAAAGGTATAACGATATGAATAAGAAAATGATGACAATGGCGATGCTTGCCATGATGACGGCATCGGCCTTTGCACAGGCAACAGAGGATGAGACATTCTCCAAGACACCGAAGATAGGTGGAACCATCCGTGCCAAGTACGAGTACCAGACAGAAGAGGGTGAGGGGCGCTTCGAGGTACGCACAGCCCGCATCAATGTAGCAGGCAAGGTGGCACCGTCGGTGAGCTACAAGGCAGAGATAGACCTCTGCGACGAGGGCAAGATCAAGATGCTCGATGCCTATGCCCGTGTCAATCCCTGGAAGACACTGCAGTTCACCATCGGACAGGAGCGTGTGCCCTTCACCATCGATGCCCACCGCTCTCCGCACTTGCAGTATTTCGCCAACCGCTCCTTCATCGCCAAGCAGGTGGGCAACGTGCGTGACGTCGGTGCCGAGCTGGGCTACACCTGGAACGTGGGCTTCCCCATCGTTGTCAATGCCGGTATCTTCAACGGTTCGGGACTCACCAACCAGAAGGACTTCTGGACGAAGAGCATCAACTTCTCTGCCAAGGCACAGTTCCTGTTGCCTAACTTCAACATCGTGCTGAGCACACAGAAGATACGTCCTGCCGATGTCACCATGAACATGTATGATGCCGGTGTCACCTTCCATCGCGGCAACTTCCTTGCCGAGGCGGAGTATCTGTACAAGCATTATGCGCACGGTGCGTTCAAGGATGTCCATGCCGTGGATGCCTTTGTCAACTATGACATCCCCGTTCGCGCCAAACTCCTGAAGAAGGTGTCGCCACTCTTGCGCTATGACTACATGAGCGACCACAGTGACGGACTGCGCTATGATGCTTCGGGCAGTGAGAGCACAGACGGACAACTGAAGATCAACGACTATGAGCGCAGCCGTCTTACGGGCGGTGTGACACTGAGTCTCGCCAAACCGTTCATCTCCGATATCCGCATCAACTACGAGAAATATTTCTATCGCAACGGAGGCATCGCCAAGACATCGGAGAAAGACAAGATAGTAGTCGAGTTTGTTACACATTTCTAAAGACAGAAATGCTTATAAGTTCTTCACAGGGCGGTCACGAAAATAGTGATCGCCCTTATTTTCTAACTTCTTTTCATCATTTTTAACTACTTATTTCCCGTATACCTACTATTAGGTATTGCGTATATTGTTGAAAAAGAGTAACTTTGCACGCTGAAAATTATAGCTATAAGGATGAAGACAGGAATAACAAGTTTGGTGTTCACAATGACAACACTTGCTGCGATGGCTGACACAGGACGTTTTACCGTGTCGGGCACCGTACTCGACGACCGTACGAAGGAACCGCTCTCTTACGCCACTGTCAAAATCCGGAATATGGAACTGTGGACTGTTGCCGACGACAAGGGAAAGTTTGTCATCACCAATGTGCCCGACGGAAAGGTGGTTGTGGAGATCACCACCCTCGGATATGTGACACGCACCGTCTCGTTCTGTCTCACACACGACACCGACCTGAAGAACATCCGCATGAAGGAAGACAACCTCAGTCTCGCTGGCGTGGAGGTGACAGCCCGCAAGAAGACGACCTTGGGAACCACCGTCTACACCATGGACCGCACGACACTCGACCACTCGCAGGTGCTGTCACTTAGCGACATCACGGCACTCCTTCCCGGTGGACAGACCATCAACTCCTCGCTGATGAACGACTCGCGCCTTGCCCTTCGCGCTGGCAGTGGTGAGAGAGGCAACGCCGCCTTCGGAACAGCCATCGAGGTGGACGGCATGCGCCTTGACAACAACGCCAACATGGGCGAGACACTCTCTGCCTCCACCCGCAATATCTCAGCCTCCAACATCGAGAGTGTGGAGGTGATCGCCGGAATACCGGGTGTGGAGTATGGCGATATGTCGAACGGCGTGGTGAAGGTGAACACACGCAAGGGTCGTTCGCCCTGGATCATAGAGGGGTCCATCAACCCCTACACCCGACAGGTGGCACTGAGCAAGGGCTTGACATTGGGCAGGAACTCCGGCACACTCAACTTCTCCTTTGAGCACGCCCGCTCGTTCAGTGAGATAGCGTCGCCACACACCGCCTACAACCGCAACATCCTCTCTGCCACATACAACAAGGCATTCCGTCTTGGAACGTCTACGCTCAACCTCACTGCCGGACTTACGGGCAACGTGGGAGGATACAATTCAGAGGCTGACCCCGACGCATTCCGTGACACTTATCAGAAGCAACGCGACAACCAGTTGCGTGGCAACCTACAACTCGACTGGCTCTGCAACACGCAGCATACAGGCGTGTTCAACGTCAGTTTGATGGCCGCTTTCTCCACCGCCGACAAGCGCACGGAGAACTATACCAACACTTCCTCTTCTTCTACCCAGGCATACCTACATACCATGAGCGACGGTTATGCCATCGCACAGGATTACACCTCGGGGTTGGGCGCAGGGAGCATCATCCTCGGACCCACGGGCTATTGGTATGTGCGGTCATACAACGACCAGAAGCCCTTTACCTCACAACTGAAACTGAAGGGCGAGTGGACCAAGCGCCTGTCATCGGAAGTCATCAACAAGGTGACGCTCGGCTCAGAACTGAACTCCTCGCGCAACAATGGCAAGGGTTCTTATTACGAAGACATGAGCGTGGCACCCACATGGCGCCCATACGACTACAGCGAGTTGCCCACCATGCGCAACCTTGCCCTCTACTTGGAAGACCGACTCACGGCAGGACGCTTGCTCCTCGTGGCGGGTCTGCGTGACGACATCACGATGATAGGCGGTTCGGCTTACGGCAATGTATCCAGTCTGTCGCCCCGCGTCAATGTGCGTTACGACCTACTGAAAGGCAAGAACTATTCGCTCACGCTCCATGCTGGCTATGGCAAGAGTGTGAAACTGCCTTCCTTCCAGGTGCTCTATCCAGCCGACAACTATGCCGACAAATTGGTGTTCACTCCCGGTTCTACCGCCGACAACAAGGCATACTACGCCTACTACACCCACGTGCAGCAGGCACTCTACAACCCCAACCTGAAGTGGCAGCACTCCAAGCAGTGGGAGATAGGAGCCGACGCCACCATCGGCAAGGCACGACTGAGTCTGTCAGCGTTCTGGAACAAGACATACAACCCCTATCAGACGGTCAACATCTACACCCCGCTTGCCTACAACCAGACATCACAGTCGGCATTGGAGGACTGCGGGATAGCCGTTGCCGACCGTGCCTACGGTGTCGACCCGACGACAGGCGTGGTGACGGTGACCTCCACCGCCGACGGAAGGACCATCACGTTGCCATACTCTACACGACACACCTTCTCCTCCAACCGCCAGTATGTGAACGGTTCGCCGGTGACACGCTACGGACTGGAGTGGGTGGCAGAGATGCCCTTGGTGAGCAACGCCCACACCGTAGGACTGTCCCTGCGCTTCGACGGCAAGTATTATCACTACAGGGGCATCGACAACACGCTCATAGCCGGTAGTCCAAACGGCATCGCCGACCAGGCTTCCGATGCCACGACACAACCCTTGATAGGCTATTATGTAGGCAGCAATGTGACATCCACCTCGTCGACAAGCACCCCGTCGGTGAGCAACGGCATACTCAACAAGGGATGCAGTCTCAACACCACGCTGACGGCACGCATCCCCAAGCTGAGGCTCATCATGACCATGCGCTTGGAGGCCACCTTCCTCAACTATCGCCGCAACCTCTCCGAGAACCGCACCACGATAGCACTGCAGGAGGCTGGCGACATCACGGGCACGATGTACAACGGCGAGGAGAACCGCTATGTTGCCGTCTACCCCGAGTATTACTCCACATGGGACAACCCCTCTGATCGCATCCCCTTCGCCGAGGCACTACTTGCCGCCAAGGACAACGACCCCGCGCTCTACCAACAGTTGAGTAGACTCATCGTGAGGAGCAACACGGCGTATTACTTTAACCCACAGGACATATCCTCTTATTATTCAGCCAATTTCTCCATCACGAAGGAGATAGGCAGATGGGTAAGTCTGTCGTTCTACGCTAACAACTTCCTCAACAACATGTCGACAATAAAGAACTCACAGACGGGACTGGAGTCATCGCTCTTCAGCAGTGGATACATCCCCAAATTCTACTATGGTGCGTCCATCAGGATAAAACTATAAAAGCAAGAGAAAAAAAATGAAAATCATACGACATATATCCCTCGTCCTCATGACGCTCATGACCCTCGTGACCATGGTGCTCCTTGCATCGTGCAATTACGACGAGCACCTCGACACCTACGATGTGGAGGTGAGGCTCAGCGAGGCACTCGACTCCGTGTCCGTACAACTGACCAACGGCACGGGCCACACTTTTTCAGCCGTGACAGACCAGAGTGGGGTAGTACACTTCACCCTGCCAGCCGGCATCTACAGCGCCAATGCCTCAAAGGTGTCGGAAGACGGATACTTCCGCAAGGTATGCAACGGCTCGTTGGCGGACATCGCCATCGGGAGTAATACGAGAAGCATCTCCCTGCCCGTCACCGTGACCTCAATGCAGACCGCCAACCCCATCATTATCAAGGAACTATACGTCGGCGGATGCCAGATGGACGACGGTTCGGGCAAGTTTGTCAAGGACAAGTGCATCATCCTCTACAACAACTCCTCCGAGGCGGTGTCGCTCGACAACGTGGGCTTCGGATTTGTGGAGCCATACAACGCCGAGGCATCCACACACTCGTTCCTGAACGGCGGCAAACTCGACTATGCCGACACCGACTGGATACCGGCGCTCAACGGCATCTGGTACTTCCAGGAAGGCAGCACCCTGCAGCCCTACACCGAGATGGTGGTGAACGTGCATGGAGCCATCGACAACACGAAGACCTACACCAACTCCGTCAACTATGCCAACGCCGCCTACTACTGCATGTACGACGTGGAGACGGCGAGCAGCGACGGCGGCAAGTATAACAACACCTCTTACTATCCCTCTCCAGCCGATGTCATCCCCACGAGCCACTACCTGAAGGCGGTGAAGTATGGCAAGGGCAATGCCTGGCCGATGAGTCAGACATCGCCCGCCGTCCTGATGTTCCGCACGGAGGGCGTCACGCCCAAGGCTTATGGCGAGAACACCGCCAACATCACCTATCCTACGGGCAAGGACGGCAACATGGTCTATGCCTGTCTGAAGATGCCGAGGCAGTGGGTGATAGACGCTGTGGAGGTATACAACACCACGGCACTCGCCTCCTGCAAGAAGCGCCTCACGCCCGACCTTGACAATGGATACATCTCGCTCACGGGTGGCTACGGCCATTCTCTCATAAGAAAGGTGGAGAAGACCGTCAACGGCCATGCCATCTACCAGGATACCAACAACTCAACAAACGATTTCTATGAAGCCGATCATTGTTCTCTTCGTTAACATGCTCTGCATGCCTGTCATGGCGCAACGCGACTATGTGCTGACGGAACAGCGCAACGCATGGCTCACCTCGGGCAATGCCGCAGCCCTCGTGACGCTCAGCGACAGCACCATCGCCCACGCCTCCATCGGCTATAGCCACACGGGAGGTGCCCTGCGCTCGATATCCGAGGGCAGGAGGGTGGACCACCTGCATGCCGACGTGCGCTCCTACTACCGTCTGTCGCCGAAGATCGTGGCTTACGGCAGTATGACCTACGGATACAGGAACGGCACGCAGGCGAACGGAAGCATGCTGATTCCGACCATGGAACTGATGCCTTTCGACCTCGTGGACGACAATGCAGACAATGCTGGCGATAAGCGCATGGAGACCTTCCATATCGACGGAGCCATAGGATGGACGGCATGGCGCAACCTCTCCATCGGTGCGAGGGTGGACTACACCGCAGGCACCTATGCCAAGCACCGTGACCTGCGCCACACCAACACGCTGATGGCCCTTGACGCACGGCTCAACGCCCACCTCGCATTGCCTCACAATAGCGGCGTGGGAGCAGGATTTGTCTACCGCCGTCGCACGGAGACGATGCTCTTCAAGACATACGGTACGACAGACCGCATCTATACCTCGCTCGTAGACTATGCCAACGGCTATGGCGAGACGGAGATGTTTGGCACGGACGGGTTTACGAACAGTGACCGCGAACTGCCCTTGCTCTCTGAGTATGTAGGCTTTACGGCACAAGGGGCATGGGACCGTCTCTTCCTCGACATGACCTACACCCACCGCACGGGTTACTACGGCAGGCAGTCGCAGTATACAGCCTCTCACGAGCAGCACCAGGGCGACATCCTCTCCCTGCATCTGCGCTATGACATGGCTCGCAATGCGCAGAGACTGATATGGATAGACCTGACGATGAACACGGAGAAGCTCACCGCCAAGCGCGAGAACTATCGCAAGACGACGGCGACGGACGGCACGGCGGCGACCTACTACGAGTACTTCGAACCGACGAAGATGTCGGACAAGGCACAGACCTACGGTACGGCGACAGTGACGGCATACTGGAAGCCTGCAGGAGAGATATTCCTGTGGCACGTGAAGGGTGGGGTAGACTACTGGACGAGAAGCCAGACGGCATACGTCTTCCCCGATACCTATACCGCCAAGCCTCACATCATAGCTCCCTTCGTCACGGCACGCCACGGCATCCTCACGCACAACGCCTCGCTATGGTCGGCACAGGTGGGATGCTCCCTCCTGACGGGCACCACGGAGCAGTGGACCGCCAACGCCGCCCTCTCCTACGAGATGCCGATACGGGGCACACGCATAAGGCCGAGCCTCACAGTGGGTTACAACTTCCGTACAGCCTATAGTGGCGACATGAAGGGACTGACAAGGAACACCATCATCATCACGGCAGGAGCAACGTTCTAAAATATGGAAATATGAAAATATGGAAAAATGGAAAGATGGAAATATTGAAATATGGAAAAATGGAAAGATGCATAACATCATAAACATTAAATAAGAAAGAAACAAACCAAAAACAAAAAGTATGAAAAAATTATTTACATTTATCTTTGCGTGCCTCTGTGCCATTACCATGATGGCAGAGGAAGAAACGCAAGTCAACTTAAACTTCGTGGGAAACTCGGAGTACTACCTCCCCTCCAAGAAGAATTCTACCTTCACCATGAAGTCAAAGGATTCCGTTGTCATCAATCTGAATGCCGGTGACATCACTATCCCCGACATCGTCTTCGACAAGTCAGCGCTGAGCATGACCGTCAAGTCGTTCACCATCAAAGGTCTTGACTATGCCGTGGTAGTAGGCGAAAAGATGGAATTCTCATGCACCACCAAGAACTTCTCTGCCACCACAAAGGACGAGGAAGGCAACGAGAAGACCATCACCGGTTCTTCGCTGAAGGTCAGTGGTGCATTGATGACTGGCGACCTCTCCCTCCAGCTCACATTCAAGTACGACAACACGAACATCACCTACAGCATCGAGGGTTATTGGACCAAAGAGAACGCCTGGGGACTTGTCGGTGCCGGTACAAAGGAAAACCCATTCCGCATCCTTGAGGCAGAGGACTTCCTTTCCATGGCAAAGAACTACGACGCAGAGAGCAACACCGGCAAGGGCCAGTATTTCCGCATGATGAACGACATCGACTTCGGCGGTACTGAGGAGAATCCTGTACAGTTCCCTGCCATCGGTAAGGACGGTTCCGTTCAAATAGCTGCCATCAAGGGCGGTTTTGACGGTATCTTCGACGGTGACAACCATATCATCAGCGGTATTTACCACACCAAAGTGAGCATGGATGCAGCCGGTAAGTACAACGGTCTCTTCGGTTTCACCGACAAGGACGCAGTCATCAAGAACATCATCATCGGTGAGGAAAACCATCTCTGCGGTTACAACTATGTCGGTGCCATCGTTTCTATGAACCAGGGAACCATCGAGAACTGCGTGAACTATGCTGACATCACTGCTGCTAACTTTGGTGCTGCTGGCATCTGCGGATATATGGTAAATGGTAATGGTACTATCAACTACTGCCAAAACTTCGGTAACATTACTTCTATGACCTATGCCTCTGGTATCTGTGGCGGTACACAGAGTGGCAAATCAATTACAGAATACAACTATCTCATCGAGAACTGCTCTAACGATGGAAGCCTCTCTACGACCAACGGTGTAGGCTCTGCAGGTATAGCAGGTTCTTACTCTGGCGCCATCAAGAAATGCACCAACTATGGCGACGCTGATGACACCAAGGGAACATCCAAGAGCAGACAGTATACTGCGGGTATCGTTGCTTGCATAACATATGCAACCGCTATCGAGGACTGTGAAAACTACGGCACCATCAGTGGCGTAAACAATGTCGGTGGTATCGTGGGAAACATCATGAAGGGTGACAGCACAGCATTTACCATTAAAAACTGTGCCAATTATGGTCCTGTCAAAAGCACTGGCAGCAACGTAGCTGGTATCATCGGCAACAGTGCGCGCAATGGAGGCTTAGTTTCTGTAGTAGACTGTGCCAACAACGGCAAGGTATCATCTACTGGAACAAAAACACTTCTCGGCAACATCCGTGGTAGCGAGACCATCACCATCGGCACAGGCAACACCATCGCCTCTAACCTCGACAGACTGCCTCTCGACACCGACGACATCACAGGCATCGCCGACATCACCGTGAAGGCAGACACCATCGCCGACGGCAAGTACGTGAAGAACGGCAAGCTCGTCATCGTGAAGAACGGCAAGGCATTCAACGTCCTCGGTATTGCGCAGTAATCCCCTGCACCTTAAATTATTTTTATGCGACATACAAGATTTATATCACTACTCGTGTGCCTCGGCAGCTTCATGGCTGTCGAGGCACAAGTGTTACCATTGGACAGCTGCATACGCAAGGGCAAGCTCGCCAACGGACTGACCTATTACATCCGCCACAACGCCCAGACACCGGGACAGGCAGACTTCTTCATCGCTCAGCGCGTGGGCTCCATCCTGGAGGAACCACAGCAGCGTGGACTCGCTCATTTCCTTGAACACATGGCGTTCAACGGCACACGCAACTTCCCCGACGGCAACGGAGGGGAGCGGTCTGTACGCAACTGGTGTGAGAAGAACGGCATCAAGTTTGGCGCCGACCTCAACGCCTATACGTCCATCGACCAGACGGTGTACAACATCTCCAACGCTCCCGTCACCAAGGCGGGCGTCACCGACACCTGTCTCATCATCCTCCACGACTGGGCTGGCGCGCTTCTGCTGAAGGGCGACGAGATAGACCAGGAGCGTGGCGTGATACGTGAGGAGTGGCGCACACGCCGCTCACGCTTCGCCACCACGCGCATGATGGAGGAGGCGATGCCCGTGATCTATGCCGGTTCGAAGTATGCCGACTGCCTGCCCATCGGCCACCTGGAGGTGGTGGACACCTTCAAGCACGAACTGCTTCGCGACTACTACCGCAAGTGGTATCGCCCCGACCTGCAGGGCATCATCGTGGTGGGCGACATCAACGTCGACGAGGTAGAGGGCAAGATCAAGGCGCTCTTCTCAGGCGACAAGGTGCCCGAGGGCGCACCCGCACGCACCTACTATCCCGTGCCCGACAACAAGGAGATGATCGTCTACACCCAGGCAGACAACGAGCAGCCCACGCTCAACTTCTCGCTCTACATGAAGCGTGACGCCGAGCCACGCGAGACACGTGACACCCGCGAGGCTTTCCTCGGCGGATACAAGTCACGCCTCGCCATGTTCATCCTGCGCCAGCGCCTCGCCAAGCTCTCCCACGAGGCACAGCCCCGCGTGATGTCGGCAAGTTGCCGCAACAGCAGCTTCTACGTCACTCCCGAGAAGGATGCCTTCTCCCTCAACATCGGACTCATGCCAAATAGTCCGCAGGCTGGCATCGATGCCGCCATAGAGATCGTGGAGAAGGCGCGCCGCTATGGCTTCACCGAGGCAGAGCTTGAGCACGCCAAGGTGCAGCACACCGTAAACATAGAGCACCGCCTGGACAACAAGAACAAGACGCGCAACGCCGAGTATGCCAAGAACATCGTGAGCAACTTCTGCAGTGCCGAGCCTTGCATGAACATCGAGTACGAGGCTGCCCTTGAGGCCGACTTCTCTGCCAAGGTGACGCTCGCTGACGTGAACGCCACGATGAAGGAGATCGTGACCGACCAGAACCAGGTGTGCGTCGTCTTCGGTCCCACCAAGTATGACGGCAAGCCCTACACCATGCCCACCAAGGAACAGTTCCGCACGTGGGTAGAGAGCGCACAGCAGAAGGCATACACCGACGACAACAAGAACAACGAGGTGGACCCCACCTTCATGAAGAAACTGCCCAAGAAGGGCAAGATCGTCTCCAAGAAGCAGGCGGCCAACGGATATACGGAATACCTCCTCTCCAACGGCATCAAGGTGAGTGCCCGCCAGTCGGACATCGAGCCCAACCGACTCACCATCGACATGTTCCGCCTGGGTGGCCGTTCGCTCTATCCCGACACCGACGCCGCCACACTCCAGTTCCTCGGCTCAGTGGTAAGGGAGAGCGGTGCCTCCGACTTCGACTTCCTCACCCTTGAGAAGAAACGCCGTGGCAAGGCGCTGCGCGTAGTGCCCTACATCGACTCCGAGGAGGAGGGTGTGAAGGGTGTCTGCGTGGCTTCCGACCTGAAGACATGGCTCGAAATCATGTACCTCTACCTCACGGAGCCTCGCAAGGACAAGGCGATCTTCCAGAACATGATGGCGAAGCAGGAGTCTATGCTGAAGAACCGCAACGCCAACCCCAACGTGGCATACAACGACTCACTGCGCTACGCCGTCTACGGCAAGAGCAAGCGCACGGAGCCGATGACAGCCGACCGTCTGAAGGAGGTGGACTTCGAGCGCATGTACAAGATATACCACGAGCGCTTCGCCGACCTCTCGGGCATGAACCTCATCGTGACGGGCGACATCCGCGAGGACGAGTTCGAGGACCTGCTCTGCCAGTATGTGGCAAGTCTGCCGGGCAAGAAGGGCAAGTACTCTGAGAGCCGTCCCGGTCAGTACATCCTCGACATACAGCGTGGCGAGGTCACCAACGTGTTCCACAAAGAGATGAAGACTCCGTCGGCACAGACCAACATCCTCTACACCGCCGACATCCCCTACACCGCCGACAACGACCTGAAGCTCGACGTGCTCTCGCAGATCATGCGAGCCGTCTACACCGAGAAGGTGCGCGAGGAGAAGGGCGGCACGTACGGCGTGAGCGTGGCAGGACAATTCTGGAAATACCCCACGGAGGGCTGCTCCATGACGGTCAACTTCCGTTGCGACCCCAAGAAGTATGACGAGCTGCTGCCCATCATCGACGAGCAGTTGCAGCGCATGGCCGCCGAGGGTCCCACAGAAGACCAGTTGCAGAAGGTGAAGGAGTATGAGCACAAGAACTACGACCGTGCCGTGCTCACCAACGGCTGGTGGGAGTATGTGCGCTACCACGAACTGCGCGAGGGCATCGACTTCGACAAGGACTACATGCAGAAGGTGGACCGTCTCACCACCAGTGACATCCGCGACTTCTGCAAGCAGCTCATCGCTCCGAAGAACCGCATACAAGTGACAATGAAATAAAAAAAATGAAGAATACAATGACAAAATCACATCATTCCCCATTTGGGGTGAGAGCAGCAGGCTTTGCCCTGCTCCTCTCCATCCTCTCGGCATTCCCCGCCCATGCCGACAACGTGATGACGAAGCAGAGCGACGGCACATACGTGGTGAACACCACCACCCTCTGCAACGCCCGCGGCTACCGCAAGGGCACGCCCGTGGAGGTGCATATCAACAACGGCAAGGTGGTGAAGGTGGTGGCTCTGAAGAACGAGGAGACCGTCCCTTACTTCGCCCGCGTCAAGCAGTCGCTCCTCCCGCTGTACAACAACCTCAAGGTCTCCAAGGCAAAGAAGCTCACGGACAAGACAAAAGTAGACGGGTGCACGGGTGCCACCTTCAGCACCAAGGCAGTGCAGAAGAACATCCGAGCAGCACTCGACTATTACGAGAAACACAAGTAAGGGAAGGGAAGAGCGAAGAATCCTCTTGAAAGAAGAGTTAAAAGTGAAGAGTGAAGAATCCAAATGCTTTATAGGGTATTGGATTCTTCACTCTTCGTTCTTCACTCTTAACTCTTCGCTCTTCCTTTACTTGAGTTCCTGTTTCAGCTTGTTGGCCTGCTTGGTTGCGGCAGCCTGGGCGGCGGCATTGGCAGACTGGGCGTTCGCCTTCTTGTGGTAGGAGATGATGGTGCCCTTGCTGTTGCGCAGGGTGAGCGAGTCGTTGTCCATGTAGAGGAGCGACATCGTGTCGCGAACCGTCTTCTCGTTGATGACCACGCCGTTCATCTCCATGCGACCCCTCACGAGGATGAGCTTGCCGTTGTAGACATGCCACTCCGTGTACTGAGGCACGGGAGGATACTCCACGGGACTGTCGTCCTCCACCGACGATGTCTGCATCACGTGGCCCACCGAGCGCACCTCGCTCATGCGCTTCAGCGTGAAGCCATACTCGCGAGGTATCATGTACGTCTCGACGATGCTGTCGGGCATATTGGCGAGGATGCGAGCCTGCTGGCGCTTGGAGAGATGGGAGACATCACGCAGATGGGGCATCACCTGGTAGGTCCATGTCGCCTTCAGCTTGTCGAGGTCTATGACCAGGCTGGCGCGGTTCTTCTCCGTGGCGTCGGGGATGACGCATATCCAGTCGCCTATCTCTATGTTGCCGAACACCTGGTGGCGGCGCTGCGCCGCAAGGATGTTGTATCTCACGGGGTCGCCACCAGCATTGGGCAGCATCACCACCACACTGTCCGTACACCCCATGCACGCCAGTCCATAGATAGCCTTGTCGCCCTTGGCAGGCTTGGACATACTGATGGGCATGTTCTCCAACTTCGTCTTGTGTGGTTTGCCACCCCTGTGACATGCGGTAAGAGATGCCACTGTCAGCGCTGCAAGGAGCAGCACCTTCACACTGTATTTTCCTTTGTTGTTTCTTATCTGTAACACGTCTCTCTGTCGTTTGTTTCTAATTATCTTCTGCAAAGTTACTCTTTTTTTCCGAAAAGAAGAGGATATTTAAGGATAATGATGGTTAAACGGTATTTTTTTTGTACTTTTGTGCCTAATATCTGGCATTTGCTCGGCGAGTGCCAAGAGGATAAACTCAAAACTAAGCATAATGACGACACTCTATCTGGTACGACATGGCGAGACGGTGGACAACGCGGCGCAGGTGATGCAGGGACAGACCCCTGGCAAGCTCAACGCCAATGGCATCGCACAGGCGCAGGCGTTGGCGCAGAAGATGGCAGGGGAGCATATCGACGTATTCGTATCGAGCGACCTGCAGCGCAGCATGGAGACATGCCGCATCATAGCCCGTCCGCACGGCAAGGACATGGTCACCACGCCCCTGCTGAGGGAGCGCGACTGGGGCAGTTTTACGGGGCGCTTCATCCCCTCGCTGCCGCAAGACCCTGCCGACTGGCCCGACGACATCGAGTCGCTGGCAAGCATGAAGTCGAGGGCGCAAAACTTCCTGACGTGGCTCAAGGTGACGTATCCCGACAAGGTAATCCTCGCCGTGGGACATGGCATCATCAACAAGGCAGTGCAGAGCGTGTACTACAAGCGACCCATGAATGAAATCAAGAAAATGGGGAACGCGGAAGTGAGAACGATCATTCTGTAAGTGAAGAGTGAAGAGTGAAAAGTGAAGAATCCAATAGCAGAAAGATTGTCAGTGGCAGGGCAAGAGGATTCATCGTTCTTCCCTCTTAACTCTTCACTTATATAATCAACAACATAACCAAGTAGACAATGAAGAAAATCGTATTGATCACAGGTGCCACCAGTGGGATAGGCGAGGGGTGTGCCCGCCGTTTCGCCATAGGAGGCTACAACCTCATCCTGATGGGCAGGAACGTGGAGAAACTGGAACAGCTCAAACGAGAGTTGAGCGAGAAGTACGGCAGTGAGGTGCTTGCCCTTGCCTTCGACATCCGCAACCGCGAGGCGGCAAAGAAGGCGGTGGACTATATCCCTGCCAACATGCGCAACATCGACGTGCTCGTCAACAACGCCGGACTGGCACTCGGCCTCGACCGCGAATATGAGGGAAACATGGAGGAATGGGACCAGATGGTAGACACCAACATCAAGGGACTGCTCACCATGACGCGCCTCGTCGTGCCGGGCATGGTGGAGCGCAACCACGGTCATGTCATCAACATCGGTAGTGTGGCTGGCGACGCCGCCTACGCTGGAGGCAACGTCTACTGTGCCACAAAGGCTGCGGTGAAGGCGCTCAGCGACGGTCTGCGCATCGACGTGGCGCACACCAACGTGCGTGTCACGAACATCAAGCCCGGACTGGTGCAGACGCATTTCTCCAATGTGAGGTTCCGTGGCGACGATGCCCGCGCCGACAAGGTGTACGAGGGTGTGAAACCGCTTACGGGCGACGACATCGCCGACGTGGTGTTCTATGCAGCCAGTGCGTCCGAACATGTGCAGATAGCAGAGGTGTTGGTCCTTGCCACTCACCAGGCAAACGGCTCGGTGATCTCGAGAAATAACATATAAGTTCGGAGTAGGGAAGTTAGAGGGAAGTTAAGGGAAGTTATCGCTCCCTATGGTCGCTCAGGAAGTTAAGGGACAACAGCTTTATTGCTTGGTTCTTTCTTACAAGAAGTAATGGTATTGTCCCTTAACTTCCCTCTAACTTCCCTTAACTTCTCTCTAACTTCCCAACTTTTCTCCTTCCAAAATTGAATCAAAAATCTTTTTCCTCAAGGCTCTCCACCTTGACATCACTTTCAGTAGAAGTGCTTTCCTCGGCGGTATGCTGTACGGAGGAAATCTCCTCTGCCTTCGCCCATTTGCGCTTGTTGTTGGAAACCTTCAGGGCGTTGACACACTCCACCACGCCATAGACCATCATTGCCCAACCGATGATGAGCAGCGGACTGGAGGCTATTGCCGACGGACGGAGCAGGGCTATCAGTCCGACGAGGAGGATGACACACGGCAGAAGCCAGTATATCAAGCCGACACGTCCCATGCGGCGCGCCGAGGCAAGGTTGACAAACTGGCTGACGGCACCCATGATGAGGAGCATGGCAAGGATGAACATCAGCCACGAGATGAACGTGTCGGGCATGAGGGCGAGGATGGCTCCGAGGATGACACTGCCCAAGCCCACGATGGGGAAGTTGGGGGAGATGCCCGTCAGTTGCCGTCCCTCTGCGTCGTGCAACACGGTGTCGGTAGCAGCCGCCTTGTTGGCACTGCGCTTGGCACTGTAGTAGGTGGCAAGCGACACGATGCCCGAGAGGAAGAACAACACGCCAATGGCAATGGTGATCCATGTAACGGTCTGCTCGCGGTATTCGATGAGCAGACAACCAACGATGATGGCGCACAAGGCGCGAAACAATGAACTGTGGATTACTTTCATAATTTATGGAGTTTTATGGAGTGAAGAGTTAAGAGTGAAGAGTTAAGAATCCTCTTGCCATGCAGCTCATAAACTATTTGCATTTGGATTCTTCACTCTTATCTCTTCGTTCTTCACTTAAGCTATTGGATTCTTAACTCTTCACTCTTCATTCTTCACTTTAAACATCTTTCTCACTTCTTTCCTGAATCTTCTCCAGTAGAGTATTCCCGCTATGGTAAGCCCGAAGGGAAAGGCGAGCCATACACCAAGGAGGCCTAAGCCCAGGGGAAAGGCGAGGAGATAGCCCAACGGCAGGTTGATGACGAAATAGGCGATGAACGCATACGTCACCATCGGCCGCACACAGGCGATGCCACGCAGGGCGTTGGCGAAGGCATACTGCAGCCCGTCGCCAAACTGATAGACGGCGAGGACGATGACGAGCACTGCCACCGTCTGCTGCACCTCGACGTTGTCAGAGAAGCAACCACCTATGTGATGGCGCAACAGCAGGACGGGAACCGCCATGACGAACGAGAAGAAGAGGTTGAGCCTGAATCCATCGGCAGCATTGGCACGCACGGCACGATAGTCGCGCTGTCCCACGAAGTGGCTGATGCGGATGGCCGTCGCCGACGCCATGCCCGAGAGGACAAGGTAGAAGAGCTGCGAGACAGTAATCGTGATCTGATGGGCGGCAAGGGATATAGTACCGAGCCATCCCACCATGACGCAACTCAGACTGAAGGCGGCGGTCTCCATGCCCAACTGCAGGGCGACGGGCCATCCCAGACGGTTCATCTCCCTCAGGTCGCCCTTGTTCAGACGGCTCCGCACCATGCCCTCTCTGTAAAGGCTGTATCTCTTGCTCATCAAGGCGATGCCCACAAGGCACAGCGCCATCAGTATGCGACTTGCCAACGTGGAGATGCCTGCGCCGAGGAGTCCCAGCTCGGGGAATCCCGCCACACCGTAGATGAGCAGCCAGTTGCCGAGGATGTTAGCCACGTTGGCACCTATCATCACCCACATCGACACCTTGGTGTGGCCGATGCCGTCGAGAAACTGCTTCATCGTGTTGAACACGCCGACGAAGAGTATCGAGACGAGGTTGACGACGAAGTAGGGGCGTATGAGCGGCAACAGCTCCGCAGGCTGACCGATATGGTCGAGGTTGAGGTAGAGCACCACCATCGCTAAGGAGAAGAGGATGCCCGTGAGCATGTTGGCGGCAAGCGAGTTCTTCACCTTTCCGCCTATCTCGTCCCGGCGCTCCATGCCGTAGAGCTTGCCCACGATGGGCGTCAGTCCGTAGGAGAAGCCCATATAGGAGAACAGCACCAGTCCGAAGATGTTGTTCACCAGTCCGGCGGCTGCCAACTCCTGGGTGCTGTGGTGACCTATCATCAGTGTGTCGGCGAAGCCGAGGATGATGGTGCCCAACTGTCCGACGACGATGGGGATGCCTATGCCGAGGAGCTCACTGTAGTGGTGGTTTTTGGGAACGGAGATGCGCATGCTTATGGTCTCTCCTCCAGGTAGTCGTATATCTTCTGCGTCCAGTCGCTTCCGTTCTTAGGGCAGAAGGTTCTGATGCCCAACTGACTTGCCGAGGCGACATTGTGGGGACCGTCGTCGACGAAGAGTGCCTCGTCGGGCAAGAGTTCTTCCTTTGCCAACACATAGCGGAAGAAGTTCTCGTCGGGCTTCATGTATTTCACCTCATAACTGCGGTACATCGCGTCGAAGTAATAGCCCAACGGATGGCCGTCGCCCGAGAAGTCGGTGCTGTCGGCCCAGTCCATGACGTAGGGGTTGGTGTTGGAGAGCAGCACCACACGATAACCCTCCTTGCGCAACTGGAGTATTGCCTGCAACTTGTTGGCGGGGACTTCTTTCATATAGCCCAGCCAGC
This sequence comes from Firmicutes bacterium CAG:103, assembly GCA_963600865.1. GTDB lineage: Bacteria > Bacteroidota > Bacteroidia > Bacteroidales > Bacteroidaceae > Prevotella. The sequence goes on along the minus strand of CAVCDC010000003.1, from coordinate 5,201 downwards.
AGTGCTTCACCTCTTCGAAGGTGAGCGTGCGCCCGCATATCTTGCCCAACGCCTCGCGATAGTCGGCCTCGCTCAGCACGCCTTCCTCCAAGTCGCCGAAGATGCCTGTCTGACAGTAGGGGTCCAACTGCTCTTCAATGTTCTTCACACCCAACTGGAGAAAGCGTCTCTTGGGTTCTTCGTTGTCGATGGTGGCGATGACACCGCCTAAGTCGAAAATAATGGTTCGTATCATATTTTTACTTATGTATTTCTGTGTTATGGAGTTAAAGGAGTTAAGACATCAGTTTTGGGGAAGTTAAAGAAGTTAAGGGAAGTTAAAGAAGTTAAGGGAAGTTAGAGAAGTTAAGGGAAGTTAGAGAAGTTAAGGGACAAATGTTTTAGGGGAGTAAATACATCCTTTAAGCATTTGGATTCTTCGTTCTTCACTCTTCTCTCTTCTCTCTTCTCTCTTCACTTAAGCATTTGGATTCTTCACTCTTCGTTCTTCACTCTTCACTTTAAAACAGCTCCAACTTGTTGGCGCGAGCCTCTTTCAAGCTACTGATGCGCTCCTGTTCCTTGGCATATTCCGCACGAAGGCGACAGTATCGCTCCTGCAGTTCGGCCTCGTAAGCCTTGCCGTCCTTACCGAAGAGACGGGCGCAGATGCCGGCATTCAGACTGGCATCCTTCACCCACACCACGGCACCGTCGTACACGGGAGCTATCTTCAGCGCCACATGCAGTTCGCTGGTGGTGGCGCCACCTATCATGATGGGGATGCGGAGACCCGCCTTCTGCATCTCCTCGGCCACATGCACCATCTCCTCCAACGAGGGAGTGATGAGACCGCTCAGACCGATGGCGTCGGCATGCTCCTCCTGCGCCTTCCTCACGATCTGTTCGGCAGGCACCATCACACCGAGGTCCACGATGTCGTAGTTGTTGCACGACATCACCACGCCCACGATGTTCTTGCCGATGTCGTGAACGTCGCCCTTCACGGTGGCGAGGATGATCTTGCCAGCCTTTGCCGACGTACCCTTCTTCTCGGCTTCGATATGCGGTTGGAGGATGCTCACGGCAGACTTCATGGTGCGTGCCGTCTTCACCACCTGAGGCAAGAACATCTTTCCTTCGCCGAAGAGCTCGCCCACCTCGTTCATACCGTCCATGAGCGGTCCTTCTATCACGTTGACGGCATGGGGATATTTCGAGAGTGCCTCGTCGATGTCCTGTTGCAGGAACTCGGAGATGCCCTTGCGCAGGGCATACTTCAGACGGTCTTCCACCGACTCCTTTCTCCATTCGGGAGCAGCGGCTTTCTTGGGAGCCACACCGCCCGCCTTGGCAGCAGCCTTGGCGGCATCGGCCTTCTCCTTGAGGGTTGTTGCCATCTCTATCAGTTCTTCCGCAGCACCCTTGCGACGGTTGAGCACCACGTCCTCTATCAGCTGAAGTTGGTCTTTAGGCAACTTGCTGTAATCCATTCTCGCCTTGGCGTTTACGATACCGAAGTCCATGCCTTTCTGCTGCGCATAGTGGAGGAAGACGGAGTGGATGGCCTCACGGATGTATGTATTGCCGCGGAAGGAGAAGGAGAGGTTGCTCACGCCACCGCTCACGTGTGCCCCGGGCAGGTTTTCATGTATCCATTCCGTGGCGCGGATAAACTCCACGGCATAGTTGTCGTGCTCCTCCATACCCGTGGCAATGGCGAGCACGTTGGGGTCGAAGATGATGTCGAGCGGATTCATCCCCACCTTGTCGACGAGGATGTGGTAAGCCCTCTCGGCTATCTCGATGCGGCGCTCGTAGGTGGTCGCCTGTCCCTTCTCGTCAAAGCACATGACGACGCACGCCGCTCCATATCTCATCACGTCACGGGCGTGGGAGATGAAGACCTCCTCGCCCTCCTTCAGTGATATGGAGTTGACGATGCACTTGCCCTGCACGCACTTCAGACCAGCCGTGATGACCTCCCACTTCGAGGAGTCTATCATGACGGGCACCTTCGCGATGTCGGGCTCTGCGGCTATCATGTTGAGAAAGTTGACCATCTCTGCCTTTGCGTCGAGCAGTCCGTCGTCCATGTTCACGTCGACAACAGCTGCTCCGTCTGCCACCTGCTTGCGCGCGATGTCAAGGGCTTCCTCGTAACTCTTCTCGTTGATGAGCCTGAGGAACTTGCGACTACCTGCCACATTGCAGCGCTCGCCCACGTTGACGAAGCGAGACGGGTCGATGGGGGCGTGCACCGTGTCGTCCACCTGCAACAGGTCGAGACCGGACAGCCACATATATTGAGGTTTTTCAGCTACACGGTGCGGAACCTTTCCTTCAGCCAACTGCGCATAACGTGCTATGAACTCGGGACTTGTACCACAGCAACCACCGATGATGTTCACCAACCCCTCGTCGATGAACTCAGCTATCTGTGGAGCCATCGACTCGGCGGTCTCATCATACTGTCCCATCTCGTTGGGCAGTCCGGCATTGGGGTAGGCACTAATATAATAAGGTGCAACGTCTCCGATGTGCTTGATGAAAGGTTTCATCTGCGGAGCACCGAAGGCACAGTTCATGCCAACGGAGAAAATAGGGTAGGAGGAGATGCTCGCCAAGAAAGCATCGGTAGTCTGACCGCTCAGGGTTCGTCCGGCAAGGTCGCTTACCGTCAGACTGAGCATGATGGGCAACTGCTTGTTCATCCTCTCCATGACGGTGAGGGCCGCGTCTATCATCGCCTTGCAGTTGAGCGTGTCGAAGATGGTTTCTATGAGGATGGCGTCGACACCGCCCTCGATGAGGGCTTCCGTCTGTTCGGCGATGTCCTGAAACAGGACATCGTAGGTGATCTCTCGTGCCGCAGGGTTGCTGACGTCGGGACTCATGGAGCAGGTCTTGTTCGTAGGCCCCACACTGCCTGCCACGAAGCGCGGTTTGTCGGCGGTGGAGTACTCATCGCACAAGACTCTTGCGAGGCGTGCGCCCTCATAGGCCATCTCACGTGCACAGTCCTCCAAGTGGTAGTCAGCCTGCGAGATGCGCTGGGAGGAGAACGTGTTCGAGGTGATGATGTCAGCCCCTGCCTCCAAGTATCTCTTGTATATGTCGCTTATCACGTCGGGACGCGTGATGTTGAGCATATCGTTGTTGCCCTTCATCTGTCCGTCGATGTCAAGGAAACGGTCGCCACGGAAGTCGGCCTCTGTCAGTCCGTACTTCTGTATCTCCGTTCCCATGGCTCCGTCCAATATCAGGATTTTCTCCTTCGCTACATCCCTTAAGTCTCTCTTCATAGACACCACGTTTTTCCTTTTTTCCTTTTTTTACTTTTTTACCTTTTTACTTTTAGAAAAGCCTTTTTACCTTTTTACTTTTTTACCTTTTTACCTTTAAAAGTGTTTGATGGCACGGTCCATCTCGCGTCTGTCCTCCTTTTCCTTCAGCGTCTGTCGCTTGTCGTATTCCTTCTTACCCTTGCACAGGACGATGTCGACCTTGGCACGGCCGTGGTCGTCTATGAAGACGAGGATGGGGACGATGGTGAAACCCGGTTGCTTGCTGTCCTCCTCCAGTCGGCGCAACTCGCGCTTGTTGAGCAGCAGTTTGCGGTCGCGTCGTGCCTCATGGTTGCCGAAGGAACCGTAGAAATAGGGCGAGATGTTCATGCCCTTCACCCACAGCTCGCCCTGGTAGAAGTCGCAATAGCAGTCTACGAGCGAAGCCTTGCCGCCTCGTATCGACTTGATCTCGGTGCCCGTGAGCACGATTCCTGCCGTGTAGGTGTCTACGAAGAAGTATTCGAAGGAGGCCTTCTTGTTGCGTATCTGTACGGGACTCTTCTTGCGGAGTTCCTGTTCCTGTTTGTTCATGTTCTTACACCTTTATTTATATGATTTCCATATTTCCATATTTCCATATTTCAATATTTCAATCTTCTACGATTGTTGCGAAGCTATCGATGTGGTCATCTATGTATGCTGCTATCATGGAGGTCCACTCCTCCTCGTGCTCGACAAAGAGGTCGTCGTAGTCGTCAAACTCGGGGAACTCCTCGTAGAGAGCCATAAACTCCTCGTCGGTCATGTCGGGGCGCTCTATCGCCTCGTGGTGCAGACGGTAGAGGGCGTGGCTCTTCCTGATGAGACGGTGCAGGTCCTGGAGACCCCAGTTGCGGAACGCCTTGTCCGTGGGGTTGAGCCAGATGAAACCGCCGTATCCGTTGTGTATCAGTTGTATCAACCCACCGTCCATCATCTCCTCGTGCAGGATGGCCCACGCCAAGAGGGTAATCTGCTCACTGTTGAGCTGCGCCATCGTCTCGGCGGTCAACTGTCCGCCGATGGCATCACGTATCGCGTCGATGAAGGCCTGCACGAACTCGTCCATGCCTGCCTCGGCGGTCGCACGCAGCACCTTGTCTTCTATTTTGACTTCTATCATGTCCATATATTATATAATATGTAGTGTCGGCAAGCTCGCAAAAGCAGACGATTCAAGTCTTCAGAACCTGCCGAAAATGCAATTTTCAGTTTGCAAAGATACATCAAAAAGAGGACAAAGCAAAGAAAATCGAGAAAAATGAACCGAAAGGGGAAAAAAGAAAGTCCAAATTTGGACGTTTCTCAAAAATAAGTTGTACTTTTGTGCTCGAAAAAGTGGGACTGCCACTGATGAGACAGTCCTGCGGCAGTGTTCAGCATGAATATTGTTTATATAACTTTATATAATTAATTTTTTAGCGAATATGATCTATTCTAAGGAAGTGGACAACATGTGCGTTGTCGCCAAGGGTCCTAACCACGGACCAGCTCCAATCCCCGAAGAGGGAAAATGGATTCAGGCAAAAGAGATCAAAGACATCTCGGGTTATACTCACGGTGTGGGTTGGTGTGCTCCCCAGCAGGGCGCTTGCAAACTCTCCCTCAACATCAAGGACGGTATCATCCAGGAGGCTCTCGTCGAGACTATCGGTTGTACAGGTATGACACACTCAGCTGCGATGGCTTCTGAGATTCTGCCAGGCAAGACCATCCTCGAGGCTTTGAACACCGACCTCGTTTGCGATGCCATCAATACTGCTATGCGTGAGCTCTTCCTTCAGATTGTATACGGTCGTAGCCAGAGCGCTTTCTCTGAGGGCGGTCTCGTTATCGGCGCCGGTCTTGAGGACTTGGGTAAGGGTCTGCGTTCACAGACTGGTACACTCTACG
>CAVCDC010000002.1:0-87390 GCA_963600865.1 Firmicutes bacterium CAG:103 | reverse complement strand
AACAAGTCTGCGTAAGGCTCGGTTGGATAAAGGGTTGGGGCAGCTGAATAGTTACGCCAAAATGCACAATAAATGCATAGGGCAACAGTGATGGTGGCTACTGTATTGCGAAATGCTAAAGAACGAAAAAAAGTACCATAAATTTTGTAGTGTGAGCGATTTGGCGTAACTTTGCAGTATACAAGAACTAATTCCTTTTATGACTATGGATAAACTGAAGAAAGAATTTGCATCGAAACTCTTGAAAGTCAAAGCTATCAAGCTGCAACCCAACGAACCATTCACATGGGCTTCCGGTTGGAAGTCGCCCTTCTATTGCGACAATCGCAAGACGCTCTCCTTCCCGGAGTTGCGCAACTATGTGAAGCTTGAGTTGGTACACGCTATCCTCGAAGAATTCCCCGATGCAGATGCTGTGGCTGGTGTCGCTACGGGTGCTATTGCACAGGGCGCATTGGTTGCCGACGAACTGAATCTGCCATTTGTATATGTCCGCTCCAAACCCAAGGACCATGGTATGCAGAACCTCATAGAGGGACAGCTCGACCCCAAGGCAAAGGTCGTAGTGGTGGAAGACTTGATTTCTACAGGCGGCAGTTCGCTCAAGGCTGTGGAGGCTCTTCGCCAAAATGGCAATGAGATAGTCGGTATGGTGGCAAGCTACACCTATGGTTTCCCTATAGCAGAGAAGGCTTTCGCCGATGCCGGTGTCAAATTGGTGACGCTGACAGACTATGAGCACGTGGTGGCTGAGGCTCTCGAAACAGGCTACATCAAACAGGAGGATGTAGAACTGCTCCATGAGTGGCGTAAAGACCCGGCTAACTGGAAAAAATAATTTCAACAGTTAGGGAGGTAAAACTCCCTAACTCCTACACACAATATGAGTACAAGTACATTTGAAAGCAGCATCAAGCAGATTCCGCATAAGCAGGAAACTGTCTTCAACACTTTGAGCGACCTCAACAACATACAGACTATCAAGGAAAAATTCGAGCAGATGAAGGACCGGATTCCTGAGAAAGACCGCGAACAAGTGGAAAAACTCAAGGACCTGAAGTTTGACAGCGACAGTATATCCATCACCGCTCCGATGGTAGGCGAGATCAAGTTGCGTATCATCGACCGTGAGTTCCCCAAGACCATCAAGTTTGAGACAGAGAACAGTCCTGTGCCCTTCAACTTCTGGATACAGTTGCTCCCGACGGGTGACTTCTCATGCAAGATGAAACTGACCATCAAGGCAGAACTCAACATGTTCATCAAGGGTATGGTAAAGAAGCCTCTGTCTGAGGGAATAGAGAAAATCGCCGATGCACTGGCAATGATTCCATATCAGGAATAATCAATCCATGTAGTTAAGAAGTCAAAGGAGTTAAGGAGTTAAGACAAATGTAATATTGATAAAGGAATGATAAGCATCAACGCTATTGTCTTAACTCCTTAACTTCTTAACTCCTTTAACTTCCTAAAATACAAAAGACAATGGCTCACAAACTTTGGGAAAAAAACTTTGAAGTAAACAAGGAAATAGAACGATTCACCGTGGGGAGAGACCGCGAGCTCGACCTCTATCTCGCCAAGTATGACGTACTCGGAAGCATGGCCCATATCACCATGCTGCAGAGCATAGGACTCTTGGAGAAGGAAGAGCTTACCCAACTCCTTGCCGAACTGAAAAACATATATGCGATAGCCGACAAGGGTGAATTCGTCATCGAGGACGGTGTGGAAGATGTTCATTCGCAGGTGGAACTGATGCTTACCCAGAAATTGGGTGACATGGGCAAGAAGATTCACTCTGGTCGCTCACGCAACGACCAGGTGCTCGTAGACCTCAAGCTCTTCACCCGTCATGAACTGCGGGAGGTGGTAGAAGCCGTAAAAATACTCTTCGACGAACTGATACAGAAGAGCAACCAGTACAAGGATGTGCTGATGCCGGGCTACACCCACCTCCAGGTGGCGATGCCTTCATCCTTCGGCCTGTGGTTTGGCGCTTACGCCGAGAGCCTTGCCGATGACATGCTCTTCCTCCAGGCTGCCTACCGCATGACCAACCGCAATCCTTTGGGAAGTGCTGCGGGATACGGTAGTTCTTTCCCGTTGAACCGTACCATGACCACCGAACTGTTGGGCTTTGACAGTATGGACTACAACGTGGTCTATGCCCAAATGGGGCGCGGAAAGATGGAGCGCAATGTCGCCTTCGCTTTGGCTTCCGTGGCAGGAACCTTGGCAAAGATGGCATTCGATGCCTGCATGTTTAATAGCCAGAACTTCGGGTTTGTAAAACTTCCCAAGGAGTGTACTACGGGTTCCAGCATCATGCCGCACAAGAAGAACCCGGATGTCTTCGAACTGATACGTGCCAAGAGCAACAAACTGCAGAGTCTGCCCCAACAGGTGATGCTTATCATGAACAATCTGCCAGTGGGGTATTTCCGCGACCTGCAGATCATCAAAGAGGTGTTCCTCCCTGCGTTTGGCGAACTGAAAGACTGTCTGCAGATGGCCGCCTATATTGTCAACAAGATGGAGGTGAACGAGCATATCCTTGACGACACCCGTTACGACCTGATGTTCTCGGTAGAGGAGGTCAACCGCCTTGCTGCCGAAGGACTTCCTTTCCGTGATGCCTACAAGAAGGTGGGACTGGAAATCGAGGCTGGTGAGTTCAAGCCTGTCAAGGAGATTCACCATACCCACGAGGGCAGTATTGGTAACCTCTGCAACGACAAGATACAGGCGCTCATGGAACAGACCTTGTCTGAGTTCCACTTCGAACGGGCAGAGGAGGCAGAACGAAAACTGGTAGAATAGGAGAATGTGGAAGATGGGCATGACAGGAATATTCCGTTTTTTTATCCCTATATATAATAAGGTGAAAGGCATCCTCTTGCTTTTCATCCTTGTTGCCTTGTGTGGCTGTGGGGCAGAGAATAGCATCAGTAATAAGTTTGCATGCCGTTTTATCTTCCTTACGCAGAACCATGCTGGCAATTCGCTTGAGGTGGCACTTACCGGTTATGGTACTTATACTTTTGTCAGTGCCTCTTATCGCAACGGTGTGTGGCATATTCTGTCCACCCCAAATGACGGGAAAGACAAAACCGAAGACATTGCCATTACCTCTGCAGTGGAAAAACAGTATGCTTCTTATGCCAACTTAGGGGCAAACAACGGCATTGTCATAGGTCACACCAATTTCAGTGGACTGGTTGCTTACGACCGTCAGTGTCCCAACTGCATCAACCAGTATGGAGGGACGAACTATCCGTTGCAATGGAATACGCAGAACCGCCAGCAAGTCACCTGTTCCAAGTGCCATCGCACCTACGAGTTAGAGACGGGAGCTATTACAGATGGTGCTGAGGGCGACCGCCTGATGCAATATCCCATATCCTACATCGCTTACAGTCAGGGTTCGGGAATGATGATCAAGGTACAGAACTAAAAAGAGACAGAGGCAGACGATAAGCCACATCGGTTTGTCTCTTGTCTTAAAATATGTAAAACTCTTGGCTGTTACGATAAATAGCACTATCTTTGCAGACGCATTTCTGCGGAAATAGCTCAGTTGGTAGAGCACGACCTTGCCAAGGTCGGGGTCGCGGGTTCGAGTCCCGTTTTCCGCTCTATGTTTGGTTTTACCATGCCGCAATGGTGGAATTGGTAGACACGAGGGACTTAAAATCCCTTGGCCAGTAATGGCTGTGCGGGTTCGAGTCCCGCTCGCGGCACTTTTCTTTTTTGTCTATGAAAAAATTTGCTCATATCATTATCCTTGTCGCAAGTTTTCTTCTTACCGCTTGTGGGGTAAGCAGCGGACGATTCAAGTTGGAGGGCAAATTGCTTCATATGGCACAAGGCGAACTTTATGTGTATAGTCCGGACGGAAGCATGAGTGGTGTGGACACCGTTCGTGTGGAGGGCGGTCGTTTCACTTATGAGACAGATTGTGAGCATCCTACTACCCTGATGCTTGTTTTCCCCAACTTCTCTGAGCATCCCGTCTTTGCCGAGTCGGGAAAGTCGGTAAGTATCTCGGGTGATGCCTCCCATCTCAAGGAAATGACTATCAAGGGAACAGACGACAATGACCTGATGAACGACTTCCGAAAGCAAATCGTCAGTGTCTCACCACCAGAAGAGAAACGGCTTGCCGAACAGTTTGTCAGAGATAATCCCGAGTCATTGGTGAGCTTTTTCCTCATAAGAAAATATTTTGTGGCAAATGCTACTCCCGACTACCGCAAGGCAAATGAGTTGCTTTCACTGATAGCCAAGGAGCAGGCAGACAATAGTAATGTCATGCGCTTGAAACAACAAGTGGCGATGCTCGAAAAGGTAGGGATCGGAGCTCCGTTACCTGCCTTTACCTCTTATGATACACAAGGCAAACTTGTGTCGAGTGCCTCACTTGCCAGTGCTCCTGTCGCAGTCGTCACTACTTGGTCGAAATCGGTGTTTGACAGTCAACAGCTACTTCGAGAACTGCGCAAGCGTCAGCGTGCCTCGATGGGGAAGTTGAAGCTTCTCAGCATCTGTATCGACGGTGACAAGAGCGAATGTAAGCGCAACTTGGAGCGTGACTCCATCACGTGGCCCAATATCTGTAACGGAGACATGCTTGCCGACAAGACCTTGCTCAAGTTGGGGCTTACCTCTGTGCCCGACAACCTTGTGCTGCAGAACGGAAAGATCGTTGCCCGCAGTCTCAACAAGAAGGACTTGAACAGCAAACTTGACCAGCTGTTGAAATAAACGCCCCAGTCAGCAAACAAAAATGTTTGCCTCTTGATAACCCATAAACCATGAAATCATGTTAGTAAAAACCTATTGTGCAGCCGTTAATGGTCTTGAAGTGACTACCGTCCGGGTGGAAGTGAGTCTCAACAAAGGTGTGCAGTATCATCTTACCGGTTTGGGAGATGAGGCTGTGCGAGAGAGCCGTGACCGTATCGCTGCTGCATTGCAGTATAGCGGTTTTAGGTTTCCTGTAGCCGATATCACCATCAATCTCGCTCCTGCCGACCTCCGTAAGGAGGGTAGCAGCTTCGACCTGCCGCTTGCCATCGGTATCATGGGGGCAAACGGCAATGTGTTGGAGGCGCATCTTTCCGAATACATGATGGTAGGAGAACTCAGCCTCGACGGTACGCTGCAACCCATCAAGGGGGCACTGCCCATAGCCATCAGGGCGCGAGCTGAACATTACAAGGGACTCATCGTCCCGGAGCAGAACGTGAGAGAGGCGGCAGTAGTGAACAATCTCGAAGTATATGGCATGAAGAGCCTTTTGGAGGTCATCCAGTTCCTTAACGACGAGAGCAATCCGCAACCAATGGTGATAGATACTCGCAAGGAGTTTTATGAGAACCAAAGCCATTTTGACCTTGACTATGCCGATGTGCGAGGACAAGAGAATGTGAAGCGTGCCTTGGAGGTGGCGGCAGCAGGTGGACACAACCTCATCATGGTAGGACCTCCTGGCTCCGGTAAGTCGATGATGGCAAAGCGCTTGCCTTCCATCCTTCCGCCTCTTACCCTCTCTGAGAGCCTTGAGACAACGCAGATACATTCCATCGCTGGCAAATTGGGACGGGAGGTGTCGCTCATCTCCCAAAGACCTTTCAGGGCACCGCACCATACCATCTCGCAAGTGGCACTGGTCGGTGGTGGTACTACTCCGCAGCCCGGTGAGATCTCTTTGGCTCATAATGGTGTCCTCTTCTGTGACGAACTGCCCGAATTCAACAAGACGACCCTTGAGGTGCTGCGCCAACCGTTGGAAGACCGCCATATTACCATCAGCCGTTCCAAATATTCCATAGACTATCCCTGTTCACTCATGTTTGTGGCAAGTATGAATCCCTGTCCGTGTGGTTATTATGGTGACCCTACCCACCATTGCGTCTGCACTCCAGGGCAGATACAGCGCTACATGAACAAGATTTCTGGTCCTTTGCTCGACCGCATCGATATTCAGTGTGAGATAGTGCCAGTCCCGTTCAAGGATATTTCCAAGGCGGCTCCCGGAGAACCGAGTGCTTCTATCCGTGAACGGGTCATCAAGGCAAGGGATATCCAGGCAGAACGCTTCCGTGGGTACAAGGGCGTTCACTGCAATGCCCAGATGTCTGAGCGGATGATACATCTCTTTGCCGAACCCGATGAGGCGGGTATAGAGATGCTCCGTATGGCGATGGAGAAACTCTCCCTTTCTGCCCGTGCTTACAGTCGTATCCTAAAGGTGGCACGCACCATAGCAGACTTGGAGGGCTCGGAACAGGTGCTGCCGCAACATCTCGCCGAGGCTATCGGTTATAGGACACTCGACAGGGGCGACTGGGCTGAAAGGGGCATCTGAAAAGTGTTTTGCTTATTAAGTTCTCATCTTATGAGTAACTGGGTCGATAATCTTCAGCCACTGCTCCCGAGTGCGTTTCCAGCGGTTGTGCGTCCAGAGCCAGAAGGCGGGCTGACGTTGGATGGTCTTCTCCAACTCACGGAAGTACATCTCTGTAATCTCGTATTCCTTGCAAGCCTTGGAGTCTTCGGTGAGGAGTTTGAATTCTGCTTGGTAGTATCCTCTCTTGATGCGCCTTAAGTCGAGGTAATAGACGGCAAACCCCGCCTTTCTTGCTATCTTCTCTGTGCCGGTGAGCACTGGGGTGTCGTGGTGTAGGAAGTCGGTCCAGTAGTGGATATTGTTCCAGAAGGGCACTTGGTCGGCGATGAATCCGATGACGATTTGCTTGCCTTCCTGTCGCATCTTGACGATCTTTCTCAGGGTCTCCGCCATAGGGATGCTGATGGCACCCAAGCGGTTGCGCAGGTAAAGGAAGAGCTTGTCGAATGCAGGATTCTCCAAGACATGGTAAATCTGTCCGAAGGTGATGTCTTCACCCGCCCACAAGGGTAGGGAAGTGACCCACTCCCAGTTGCAGTAGTGCCCGAGGTACACGGCGCACGACTGTCCTTTCTGACAGGAAGCCTTGATCTGTTCCACACCCACGAATCTCATGCGCTTCTTGATTTGCTTCTTGCTCATGGAGAAGAGTTTGATGGTCTCCACGATATAGTCGCAGAACCAGGCGTAGAAGTCTTTCTCTATCCTGATGCGCTCCTCCTCGCTCTTCTCTGGGAAGCAGTCGGTCATGTGCTTCCTCACCAATGGACGGCGATATTTTACTATATAATAAATGATGTAGTACAGTCCGTCGCTCAAGAGATACAGTACCCTGAGCGGGAGAAGCGAGATAAGATACCAAATGATAAATATGGTAGTATAAAGTATTTTCTTCATTGTCCCTTGGAAATGTTATTCCTTACGAAAGGTTTGTTTCATTCGCAAAATTAATAAAAATAAAGTGTGCAGCCAAATCTTTGTCCTTTTATTTTTTCATCGTTACTTACATCGCTTTACGACATTTTTTTGTAATTTTGCAGTCAAATAACAAAAATACAAGAGAAAACATGGAAAAGAACTTCAAACGTACCACCGTGACGGCAGCTTTGCCTTACGCCAACGGCGGTGTACATATCGGCCACTTGGCAGGTGTCTACGTGCCAGCCGACATCTATGTGCGCTATCTGCGCCTCAAGAAGCAGGACGTTGTCTTCATCGGCGGTAGCGACGAGCACGGTGTGCCTGTCACCATCCGTGCCAAGAAGGAGGGTATTTCCGTTCAGGAGGTGGTGGACCGCTACCACAACCTCATCAAGAAGAGTTTCGAGGACTTCGGTATCTCTTTTGATATTTACAGCCGTACCACTTCGGACATTCACCATAAGTTTGCCTCCGACTTCTTCCGTACTCTTTATGACAAGGGCGTTTTGGAGGAAAAGGTGGAGGAGCAGTTCTGCGACGAGGTGACGGGCGAGTTCCTCACCGACCGCAACATCGTGGGTACTTGTCCCCGTTGTGGCGCAGAGGGTGCTTATGGCGACCAGTGCGAGAAGTGTGGTGCCACCCTTTCTCCAGAGGAGTTGATCAACCCTACCAATAAGAACAATCCCGGTCACGGACTGGTGAAGAAGCCTACCAAGAACTGGTATCTCCCATTGGGCAAGTATCAGGACTGGTTGAAGCAATGGATTTTGGAAGGTCACAAGGAGTGGCGCACCAATGTCTATGGCCAGTGCAAGAGTTGGCTCGACATGGACTTGCAGCCACGTGCCATGACCCGCGACTTGGAATGGGGTATCCCAGTGCCCGTGGAGGGAGCCGAGGGAAAAGTGCTCTACGTATGGTTTGACGCACCTATCGGTTACATCTCCAACACCAAGGAACTTTGCGACGCACAGCCCGAGAAGTGGGGCACCTGGCAGAAGTGGTGGCAAGACCCAGAGACACGCCTTGTTCACTTCATCGGAAAGGACAACATCGTGTTCCACTGCATCATCTTCCCCACCATGCTCAAGGCCCACGGCGACTACATCCTGCCGGACAACGTACCAGCCAATGAGTTCCTGAACTTGGAGGACGACAAGATTTCTACCTCCCGCAACTGGGCGGTTTGGTTGCACGAGTATCTCGTAGACCTCCCTGGCAAGCAGGATGTGCTGCGCTACGTGTTGACAGCCAATGCTCCCGAGACCAAGGACAACAACTTCACATGGAAGGATTTCCAGGAGCGCAACAACTCCGAGTTGGTGGCCGTATACGGCAACTTCGTGAACCGTGCCCTCCAGCTCACCAAGAAGTATTGGGGTGGCAAGGTGCCTGCCTGCGGCGAACTGCAGGAGGTAGACCAGAAGGCCATCGCCGAGTTCAAGGACGTGAAGGAGAAGGTGGAGCAGTATCTCGACGTGTTCAAGTTCCGCGAGGCCCAGAAAGAGGCCATGAACTTGGCGCGCATCGGCAACAAATACATCACAGAGTGCGAGCCTTGGAAGGTTTGGAAGACCGACCCACAGCGTGTGGAGACCATCCTGAACATCTCCCTCCAGTTGGTTGCCAACCTCGCCATCGCCTTCGAGCCATTCTTGCCATTCTCATCGGCAAAGCTTCGCAAGATGATCAACATGCCTACCTTCGAGTGGAGCCAGCTCGGCAGCACAGACCTCCTGAAGGCTGGCGACCAGCTCGCAGAGCCCGAGTTGCTCTTCGAGAAGATAGAGGACGAGGTAATTGAGGCACAGCTCCAGAAGCTCGCCGACACCAAGAAGGCCAACGAGGAGGCTTCTTACAAGGCAGAGCCTATCAAGCCCGAGTGCAGCTTCGATGACTTCGAGAAGCTCGACATCCGCGTGGGTCATATCTTGAACTGCGAGAAGGTGAAGAAGTCGAAGAAACTCTTGAAGTTCACCGTCGACGACGGCAGTGGGGTAGAGCGCACCATCTGCTCGGGCATCGCCGCCTACTACGAGCCAGAGCAGTTGATAGGCAAGGACGTGCTCTTCGTCGCCAACTTCGCTCCCCGCAAGATGATGGGCATCGAGAGCCAGGGCATGATCCTCTCCGCCGTCAACTTCGACGGAAGCCTCCATGTCACCTCTCTCTTCGACCAGGTGAAGCCGGGAAGCCAAGTAGGATAAAGTCACGACTTCCCTACTTCGAAACTTGAATTATATGATTTGTTATCCCAGGTTGGTTTGCCAACTTGGGATATTTTTTTGTTGCCTTTGTGTCACTGTCAACCGAAATGACGATGCCTTCGGAAACGCAATTTATAAACTTGGTTTTCTATTGGAGTTTTCTCTGTATTTGCTTGTTTTCTTATATAATAAGGTGGAAAAGCCACTCTGAAAACTATCTTTTACAGATAGGTTTTATTTTCGGGTTTTCTTGCACAAAAAAGTTCTTTTTTCTTGGAGGCAACCATTTATTTCCCTAACTTTGCAACATCATCAAACAACAAAGAAAGCAAAATGGAAACAATGATAGGAAGGTGAAAAGATTGTTGTAGCAAATAAATGATAGGAAGGTGAAAAGATTGTTAGTAGTAAGAATATAAGTTGTTTGATAAGTTTAAGATGATATACCGAGCCAGAGGAAAGGTGTTTCCTCTGGCTATTTTTATTCTTACTTCGCAAGCAAATCATCCTCAAAAAGTGAAAATTTGATTAAAATGTAGTCTACCTCCCAAAAAAAATATATTTTTGGTGGGGAAATGTTGTTTTTTTTGTACCTTTGCGCATTATTATGGTGACCAAAATGGCTTTGCCAGTTAGGGAATGAAACTTCACCAGTTAGAAACATACATAGCTGCAGACTGCGCTGCTTTGCTGAGGAACCTCCGAGACGCCGCTCTGCTTATGGCTTTTACACCCGTTCGGCCTTGTCGCTCTTCCGCCTTTGTGGAAGAGGAGAGGAAACTTTATGCCTAATCACAGTACAGACATAGCGTGGTACGTTGTACAGACGCGTCCCAACCAGGAAAACAAGGTGAAAGCACTGATGGACGATGAGCGCGGCAAGCGTAAGAACTTGCTCGAAACCTATTGCCCCACCAACAAGGTGGTGCGTATGCAACGGGGCAGGAGGGAGGAGTTGCGCCCGCTCTTTGCCAGAAAAGTCTTCGTGCTTGGAGCTATGGACGACATCAACGCCGCGCTTGCGGAAGGCTATCCCGATGGCTATTTGGCGTACGACAGGACCCAGGGACGGCAGATGACCATTCCCGAGTTGCAGATGCTCTTCTTCATGGACTTCAACGAGCATTACCCCGAGAAGGTATTGGTGTTGGAACACCCTTATTCAGACTATGCCTTCAACCACAAGATAGGAGAGGCAAACGAGGCAATAGCTGTCCTTGATGGTCCTTTTGCTGGGAAGACGGGGTTCCTGATACGTTCTCGCAACAACCGCCGTCTTGTTTTCCAGATGCACGGCATGGCAGTCTCCATACCCGATGTGTGGAACTACCGTCTCGCAAGGCTTCATAATCATGAGGCTGACCGGCAGACGAGAGGAACGCAGCAGGGTAGGGCGGTAGACTTCCTGGTAGGCATCCTTCAGGGCTGTGGCTTCTGGAAAGATGCTCCTGCCGTGATGCGCTGGATGTTAGGCCAGTTGGCAGACACCCCCTCTATCGTACGGTTGGCAAGGACTGTAGAGCATGACTTGGTTAGTACAGATCCCTTCAATGTAGACGTTGAAAAGGCAAAGGCTTATGCACAACAGTTGGCAGCACGCCTCCTTCGCCTCTCACAGGACGAAGCGTCTACGCTTCTCACACTCTCCCGTCTCTATGAACAGGATGCTTCCGTCGTTGACGCTTTGGAACAGAACGTCAGTCTGCGACCTTTCCTTACGCCTACGGCTGGCTTTGAAGAACATCAAGAACAGTCGTATGTGCTCCTTCACCATGCACCCAAGATGTGGGAAATGATACGCAGAGAGAGTTTTGAGGAAGACACTTTCTTCCCTGAGCAGGACAGCGCCAAGAGCGTGAGTGTGGTGTACTATGCCCATGTGGGCATCGTCAGAAAGGGCAACGGCAACTATACCGTGTTTGCCAACTGGCATCCGCTCCTCAGCGAATACTTATTGCTTGGCGGCGAAGCCAAGGAGAAGCAGTTGGACACTTTCAAGACATTCAGTCCGCTGCTATATGATGTCCTGATGGGAAACCATCGGGTAAAGATAGAAAAAGACATGAAGGTGGAAGACCGTACCGGTCACATGCTCAGCATACACGTCAAGGAGGAAAATCCTACTACGACAGATGACATCGCCCAGCACCCGGAGGTGCTGCATGCAGCCGAAGAACTTGCGCAGACCTGTCTGAGACTCTGCAGAGAGATCAACGGCAATGCCCATCTCGCCCTATGGCGCCGACTGCTCCGTGGGGTGTGGCTTCATGCGTAATATAAAAACAAGACACAAAGATGACAGACGAAATCAAGAGAATAGCTGGCTCTTATGCCGAGGAATACTGCAATGATGCAGTCTATCCCGCCCATCTTTTCAAGGCTGTGCTCCACAAGGAGGCAGGATTAGTGCACTTCATAGAGACAGACCTGGACAAGGACTATTACTACCTACAGGACTGGGCTGATGTGCAGATGACACTCCTGCCCCGTGCCACCAAACCGATGCGCGACGTGCCACTGAACGATGAGGCTGTTGCCGTCATGGAAGAGGCAGATAACTTTGCACGCCGTTTCTCATTGGAGCAGACGGATGCCCTTTGTGTCCTTGCCGCTTTGGTGACACCTGGCGTAGGCTTCACCTTCGACCAGTTGAAGACGTTGCCGCTCACGACGGCAGAGATTTGTGCCAAGATGGACAAAGGCAATGCGGGCGGCGAGGAGCCTGCCAACGCTGCTGCCGTGTCCCACCCCTATATAGAAGCAGCCAAGCAGGGAGCATCACACCTCTCTAAATATTGCATCGACAAGATAGCAGACATCAAGGCGGGCAAGCGCCAGCCAGTCGTGGGCTTCGAGAAGGAGATTTCCACCTTCTACGAAATCCTCGGAAGGAAGACCAAGGCAAACCTCCTCGTGACGGGTGAGGCTGGCGTAGGAAAGACATCGCTCATAGAGGGATTCCTCAATCAACTTGCTGACGGGAATGTCCCCTCTTTTCTGCAGAAGGCACGTGCCTATCTGCTTGATACCGCAGCCCTCTCGGCTGGCGCATCCTACAAGGGAGAGGTAGACGATAGATTCAAGAAACTCATTGACGAAATAGAGAAACAGGAGGGGAGCATCCTCATCATCGAGTCGATAGACAAGCTCTTCGACCGCCAGGACAACCTCTTCGGTACATCCAGTATATTAAAACAGGAGACGGCAAAGGGAAACCTCTTGCTCATCTGCACCGCCACCACCGACGGCTACACCAAGCACATCGAGACAGACAAGGCGTTTGCCAGTCAGTTGGAGCGCATCTCCCTCGATGAACCCACTGCCGACCAGAGCCTGCGCATCCTGAAGGGCATCATGCCCGAATACGAGAAATACCACCAGCTCACTGTGGGTGACGAGGTGATGGAAACATCCGTGCGCTTGGCAAAGAGATACCTGACTGAGAAGGCATTGCCTACGTCGGCTGTCGACCTCATCGACCGTACGCTCTCTCTGCTCAAGACCATGAACGACATGAGTCAGAGTGACATCAAGGGATACCGCACAGAACTGGACCAGTTGAAGGCTGCTGCCGAGGGTAAGGACGAACAGGACGCAGCCCTGATGAAGGACTTGGAGTGGCTCAACTATGAGATAGCCAACAAGACCAACTGCATCCTTGCGGCGCAGATAGAAGACGATGATGTTGACTTTGCCAAACTCCCTACCCTGAAAGAACGGATAGCACGTATAGAAACCCTGCTTGCCAAGCTCGACTCGCTGAGCAGTGAGAAGCGCACTGAACTACAGACGGGCGACCTCTATGCCGTAGTGGCTAAGCAGACGGGCATTCCTTTGGGCAAGGTGCAGGTGAAGGAGCGCGACCGCCTTCTCGGTGCCGAGGATACGCTCAAGCAGCGTGTCGTGGGACAAGACCATGCGGTGAAGAAGGTATTGGATGCCGTCTTCGAGTCGCGCTCGGGTCTCAACAAGAAAGGTCAGCCCATGGGCTCCTTCTTCTTCCTCGGTCCTACGGGTACAGGTAAGACGGAGCTCTCCAAGGCGTTGGCAGCATTCCTCTTCGGAGACGAGTCGGCACTGATTCGTTTCGACATGTCGGAGTTCAAGGAGGAACACTCCGTGGCATTGCTCTATGGTGCACCTCCGGGATATGTAGGTTATGAGGAGGGCGGTCTGTTGGTGAACAAGATCCGCCAGAAACCTTACTCCGTTGTGCTTTTCGACGAGATAGAGAAAGCGCACAAGTCGGTGTTCGACCTCTTCCTGCAGATACTCGACGAGGGTAAGTTGCACGACCGCTTGGGACGTGTGGGCGACTTCTCCAATGCCCTCATCCTCTTCACCTCTAATATAGGTAGTCAGTATGTGGTAGACTCCTTCACCAAGAACGGTGTGCCTCCCGAGACCAACGACTTGATGGACATCATGCAGAGCTATTTCCGTCCTGAGTTCTTGGGACGTCTTACAGAGATAGTACCGTTCTCGCCCATCACCGAGGACACCGTAAAACGCATCTTCGACATACATATGAAGGGCTTGCTCAAGCAGTTGGAGGAGCAGAACATCACATTGGAGATTACTCCCGAGGCAAAGCACCAGATTGCCATGCGTGGCTTCAACCCGCAGTATGGTGCCCGTCCCATCTTGGGCATCATCCGCAAGGAGGTTCGCCATCCTCTCTCCAAGTTGATTATCTCCGGAGAAATCAAGTCTGGCGACACCGTCGTCCTATCGCTGAAAGACGGACAACCGGAATTTAATGTAAAGGTAAAAAGGTAAAAAAGTAAGTGAAGAGTGAAGAACGAAGAGTGAAGAATCCAAATGCTTAAGTGAAGAACGAAGAGTGAAGAGTGAAGAATCCAACACCCACAAAGGCTGTTGTCCCTTAACTTCCCACTAACTTCCCTTAACTTCCCTTAACTTTCCACTAACTTCCCTTAACTTCTTTAACTTCCCCAAAGACTGATGTCTTAACTCCTTTAACTCCTTTAACTCCAAAAAACATAGACAATATTAATAATTAAAAAATAAACGATATGGCTATAAAAGAGAATTTTATCTCCATGGCACCCGATGAGGAATCAAGTGCCAAAGTGTCGCCGATAGACAGCAACAAGACGCTGATGGTCGACCAATACACATCGGACGTGGAGCCGGGCAACCCCGAACTGGTAGAGGACATCCGTACCATCGATGACGCCTTCGCACACTTCAAACCAAGTGTGGAAGTAGACTTCATCGACGAAGACGGAGGCTCTGTCAACGAGACCCTCAATTTCAACGAACTGCGTGACTTCGAGGCACAGGGCGGCAAGGGCAGGTTGGTAAGTAACAGCAAGTTCCTCTCTGGTGTGAAGCAGCAGATAGACGTGAATGCCAAAATCAGAAAGAGCATTGAGCAAAACCGCAAGTTGCGCGACATCCTCAAGGACTCTTCTTCACGTGCCGAGCTCAAGGAGATGTTGCAGGCTATGCTCGATGAACTGGAGGGTAACGAATAAGGGCTCCTCTATCAACAGACAACTCTTTAACACGGATCTTTATAATACATTATATTATGGCAGATACAGAAATGCAGAAGATTGCCGCTGTACAGCAGCAGACTGGTGCTGAGGCAGTACAGGGCGCACAGGAAAAGAAAGATATAAGCCAACTGTTGCAGCAGTATGGCGGATTCAATGCCGTTCGCGGTTTTATGCCCGATGCTGACAATCTCAACCCGGCACGCAAGGCTGTCAAGGCTGTGTTCCTCAGCGACAAGCGCTTCAAGGAAAAACGCGAGAATCTCGTCAGCGACATCAAGGGATGGCTCTCCCTCCTCGACGAGCAGCACGCCACTCCCACGGAGTTTGTCGATGCTTGCAAGGCGAAGGAAGAGAAATATAGCAAGATACTGCAGCAGGGTGTTACCGATGCCCTCTTTGCCACGGCTCCCTTGGAGCGTTCCTATCGTGCCCTCGACTCGTTCTTCAAGACAGCCAACTCTGACAAGTTGAAGAACCTGCGTGTGGTCAACGTCTATAAGGATGACATCGCTGACCCAGACTCTGGCTTCGCTGGAGAGGTGGAGAACCTCCTGCGCAACGGCTTTGACCGTCTGAGCCTCAAGGACTGCTACAGTCTGATGGTCATCCCTGGTTATGTGTTCCAGGACAAGCCTACACTCTTGCAGTGGGCTAAGATTGCCTTCAAGTATAAGGTGATGATGCTTACCGACCACTCTGACGAGTATTCCTTCGATGACCTCTTCACCAACACCGAAAGTTATCGCGACTCAGACATCGAATTGCAGAATGTGGTCGTGACAGCCAACTGGATTGTGGGACGTGAGGCAGAGAAACTCTCCGAAGACGAAAAGGAGAACATGGCATTCTTCATCCCTGCTTCTGCAGCATTGGCAGGCAAGCTCTACGACGAGAGTGCCAACATGGCGCAGGGTGCCGGCGGTAAGAAGTATGGTACGCTCGACGGTGTGAAGGGTGTCCACATCGACCTCCTGAAGTCGGAGATTGCTTCGCTCATGGACAACCAGGTTATCCCGATGGTCTATTCCGAGGGACGTGTCATGGCATTCAACAACACCACCTTATATAATGGTGACAACACAGCCATGAAGGAATATCCTATCGTCCGTGTGTTCGACTGGGTGAAGAAGGTGCTGATGAACTATGTACACGAGGTGGCTTTGGAGAACTGGGATCCATACAACTCCCCCAAGAACCTGAAGGCGAAGATCCAGGCGTTCCTCAACGACTATAAGGGTTATGGCAACCTCTTCCAGAACTACGAGATCAAGGAACCTACTCAGGACCCAGATACCAAGCGCATCACCTGCGACATCAGTCTTACTCCGTTCTATTCGGCAAAGAACTTCATCATCAAGGTGAGTGCCGACAAACACAACAAGGAAGCAGAGTAGAAAACGCTTTCAGGAAACGGATTTTTCTCGTTGAGTTTTCTCCTAAAACATGCCTTTTCCTTATATAATAAGGTGTAAAGCATGTATAGAAAACTTCTTATTCTGTGTTGGTTTTATTTTCGAGTTTTTTCAAAGAAAAACGCATTTTTATTTGGGACGTATCGAGACGTTTCCTATATTTGCAATAGAAATAAGAAACAAGACAACGTAAAACCAAAACAAGAAAAAAGACGAAAGAAAGACAAGTAATCTGAGTCGGGGAAACCTGAAAGGCACCGTTCCATGAGGGCGGTCAGAAAAGAGAAAGTCAACTTATTTTTTCAACTTTTAAAAACTTACGACTATGGCAAAGACTCCAGTTAAATTAGAGATTGATGGCTACAAGGCACGTGAAGTGCTCATGGTAACATACGAGTTCGACCAGACTACAGATGTAGAAGGTCAGATGGCAGGAATCCCACGTGGTGGAAAGATTGTCATCCGTGTGAAAGCCCTCAACGATGGTTCGCCCGACTTGTTGGCATGGATGGTAGAACGCAACCTTCCCAAGAACGGTACCATTACCTTCCAGGAGACCAAGACTGGCAAGAACATGAAGACCATCAAGTTCACCAACGGCTACTGCGTAAACTTCGACGAGAAGTGGGAGGACAAGAAAGGTCACTACGAGGAGATCGTCATCACTTGCAAGGACATCGAGTTCGGCTCAGTGAAGTTCGAAAACGAGTGGGCATAACAGGCACCAACCATCTGATTGTTTAACATTTTAAATAAGAAAAGATTATGGCAGAGAATACAACCCCCGTACAGTTGTCCGTAAAAGATTTCGAGACACGCGAAGTAATGTTGGTAGACTACAAGTTCGACCAAACTACAGATATTGAAGGACAGATCTCAGGCATCCCACGTGGAGGTAAGATCACTATCCGAGTAAAGGCAATGAACGATGGCAACAATCAGTTGCTCCAGTGGATGCTCGCTCCCAACGACCCACGCGACCTGAAGGTTACCTTCTACAACACCATCGACGGTTCCACGATGAAGGAACTTGAAGGAAAGGGTTGCTACTGCGTTCACTACACCGAAAGGTGGGAGGATGGTGAACAGCACTACGAGCAGTTGGAAATCGTTTGCCAGGAATTGAAGAATGGACCAGTGGCATTCGTCAATCCTTGGAAGTAAAGAATAACTGAACAAGGCTGGATGGAACCCACCATCCAGCCTTTACACTCAAAAAGAGAAGACTATGGCACTATCAGCAAAGTTGCAATTTGGAAACAACCAGATTGGTCTTTATTCAAAGACATACGATGTGGTGGAGTGTAAGTGCCATTTCAACAGGCATCACAACTTCAATCGCCCTGACGCCAATGCCGTATGCGACAGGATGGAGTTGACGGTCGTGGCGCCAGGCAGGGAAGACCTAAACCTTTACGAATGGTACATCGACCAGACGAGTCAGTCGGGCAAGATCACTTTCGACCTCGTCACTGCCTCTGGCAACGGTTCACAAGCCACCAAGGTGATCAAGTTTGAGGATGCGACGTGCTTCTCTATCGCCGAGAACTATGACATCGGCAAGCATTGCAGAAGGCAGCTCATCCTGGAAATCATTGCAGAGAAGATTTCGGTAGAGAACGTGGAGTTCGAACACCGCTAATACACTAACCCTTAAATACAGGAACTATGGCAACTCTTTCTAATAATATCAAGGCAATCCTCATACCCGAGGATTTCTCTGAGATGGCGAGAGTATCGCAGGAAAAATGTCTCACGTTGCAGCATTTCGACTACAAATGCCGACGCTGCAGGAACGAGGAAGGCGTACCATACGGTTCCACGGTGTCGGTCATCCTCAACTGCTCCTTCAGAACCGTCGAAGACCTGCACGCTTACTATGATTGTTTGAAAAAGAACGAGTCGCAAGATTTCTCGTTTATCTTCAACGCTACGTTCGACGACCAGAAGAACCTGTCGGACTATGAGGATGCCATGGTCGTGAACGGCTATGTCGTCGACATCGAGGAGACCTTTAACAGCGCCATGAATGAGGCTGGAGAAAGCGAACAGGTTCTTTTTGGCATCAAGATACTACTCTCAAGCATCACTTACGTTGGTAAAAGTTCAAACAAGATTTTATCTATCTTTAAATAAACAGGAGGACAAGTTATGGCAGCATCATTAAAATTGACTCTCCATTTGGAGGAAGGAAACATAGAACTCAGTCACAGCTCGCAGCCGAAAGTGAATGGACTCGGAAATGTCATGCTTGCTTCTGTCGAGATCACCAAGGAGGTCTACAGACCAGGAAACATCGTCGCTGTACTCCAGATAGTAGACAAGAACATAGACATGTCCAGTATGGACTTCAAAACGTTGTTGGACAAGACGGTGAGTCTTTATGACGGAGCGAAGAATATTGCAGAAGACTATATCATCTATGAGTGTGTTCCAGAATACAAGCCGAACGATAACACTACATCGCTCTATGTGACACTTCATATCTATAGTCCGGAGTATAGCCTGACTTTCAACAAGTACAACCAATGCCATGTCGCCGAGAAGTTGGGTGCAGATATCTTCAAGGATATATGCACGAGAAACTCGGGTGTGATCAAGAGCTTTGACTACTCCAACTTGCAGCGTATCTTCATCGAAAACAATGACAAGACCAAGACCGAGTTTATCCAGCCGTATCTTGTGCAGTACGAGGAGACTGCGCTCGACTTCCTCGTCAGAGTAGCCAACACCTGTGGAGAGTTCTTGTTCTATGAGAATGGAACATGGCAGTTGGGTTACAAGCCAGGTGAAGCTCAGAAATTGGGAGAGAAAGCATTCACCTCAGTGTCTTACAGAAAGTTCACAAGTCATGCAGTAGTTAAGAAACACTCTACCAATTATCTGGATACGAATAATGGCGAAACGACAGATTTGACCAGCGTGTACTATGGTATGAAAGAGGAATATCTGGAAACGTTGACAGAAGAGCAAGCTCATTGGTGGGATGCAGTTTGTAAACGCGTGGATATAGCCAATGTTGGTACTTGGATATACCATGTTGGGGAAATATTGAAAAAGCCCAATATCACGGAGATGTTATACTATGTAGGCACAAGTTTTGCTTCGGATTTAGCAAAGGCTCAGCTTAAGCTTAAGGATGTACAAGACAAATGGAATGCGACCTTTATCCAGCCCTATGAGGGAAAACCTGAGCAATATACTAAGATAAATAATAAAAAAGTAGTTTGCCCACTCAGCAACTATAATGCCAAAAGCAAGTTCGGAAAGGATTTTTTCGTACAGGTCAGGAATGGTGAGAATGCAGCGAGCGATGGGGAAATCCACATTAACTTTGGCACCTCCTACAAAACCCTCTTGTTAGGCGATGTCATCCAGGTGTTGAACGAGAAGTACATCGTCACCAAGATTTACTATACCAGCAAGGTATCGGGGAGCCCCAAAGTAGTGGATCCCAGCGGAAGGACTTCTATAGAAATCAATGCCAACCTCGAGGTTGATGCGGTCAAGGTGGTAAACGACAATTACTATCCCCCATTTGTGGAAGATGATCCTATCAACAGAATCGACAATCAAGTGGGAATCATCACAGCCAACAATGACCCGCTGCAGTTGGGACGAGTACAGTTCCGCTATTCTTGGCAGTCTGAAGTTCCTGGCAAACCATGTTCTCCTTGGGTGAGAATAGCGCAGCCTTTCGCTTCCAAAGATTCTGCCATTAGGTTCATACCACGGGTAGACGACGAAGTCATGATTAGCTATGAATACGGATTGATAGATCGCCCATTCATGGTTGGCTCTTTGGCTTCGGAAACGCATAAACTCGATCTTGCCGAGAATAAGACTGCTTTCTTCGCAAACGCTGTACCAAATAGCTTCATCAACGATTCACATCACGGATACTTCAACAACGATTTCATCATCAAGTCACCGAATGGGCAGTACATCAAGTTCTTGGCACCAAGTAAAGAAGGTTTCGCGAACTTTGTCACGAGTGCAATCCCCGGTTATGCAAAGATTTGTAGTTTCTTGCCAGTTGGTGCGGATCTCTTTACTAAGCTACCAAACACTGGTCAAGAGTTCAGCGGCGGTATAAACATTGGCGATGCCTATGGCGTCTTTAACATCAACCTGTCTACAGAGAAACGAAAAGTGCTCATTTCTTCTGCTATGGGCGATGTGCAGATTGATGCCTTTACAGGCATTACTATCAGTGCTCCAAACGGCAATGTGAAGATTGAGGGAAAGAACGTAGAGATTGTTGCCGGCAACAACTTGACACTCACGTCGGGTGCCAACATTGACAAAATGAAAAAGTTTTATAACAGAAGCATTGGGAATGCGCTTTTGTCAACTGCTGTGGATGGTCTTATAACAGATCTTAAATGTATTTGTGTAGATCTCTCACTTGTTAGATGTATTGTAGAAGGCATATTGAAGCCTGTTGGTGGAACTATGCTCATCAAATCGAAACGATACTTGCGTCTGGAAGCAGGTTCGGGTTCCACGATATTACCAAAAGAAGTTTATAAAAAAGAAGTTAATAAAAAAGAAGCAAATAAGCGGCAAGAACTCTTGGATGCACTACAGAATGAAATGATAGTTCTGGACACGGTCAATGCGACACTGGGGTTGATGGATTGCTATGAAAAGACGTTCGCTGGTTACAATGCAGAAGTTAAACTATTGATAAGGATGTACAATGATGAAAAAATTAGTTTTAAAAATTCTGTACTTGGCTATGCAAGAGCGGGAGGTTTGGTACAATATAATAATGTTTTGTCCCACGTAAATTCACTAAGTAGAGATGACTATTATGATACTATAGAAGATATCTTTAATATGGCTAATGGTAATGTAGAGAATGTACAGGAAGGCTTAAAATTGAGTAAGTTTAAAATTCTTGTATACCTCGCGAATAATGGTGAACTAGAAAAAATAGATGAACGGTTAACCTCTCAAAAGACTCAGGCAATAAACACTGCTTGTAACCTTGTTGCAAAAATAAGAGAGTATAAAACTTTTGTAAACGATGTAAAGAAAAATGTAAATGGTAAGGTACAAGCTGACATTATAAAAATCACAGATTTAAACATATGTACTGCTCCTATAGAGTATAAAAATACAATATTCGGTTATATGTCTAAAGCGATAGAACAAAACAATGAAGGTGAAGAAGTAGTTGGACAAAACGATGAAGGTGGAGGAGACGGTGTAGCTGAAGGAAACAATGGAGCTGAAAATTTCGTTGTTTTAGAACACGACGAAGTTGCAACAGGGCAGAACCGTGAACCCACAGGTGCTAGAAAAGAAATTTTTGATTCTTTGCCACATGAAATAACCCAACTCGAACGTTTAGGACAGGTGAACAATAACCCAACCATTGATCGTGTAACAAGGAGAAAAATAATTTACAAGTTGCTCCAGATACTAAAAGCTGCCAAGTTAGTTACCATCAAGAATGAGGCTGGCATAAAGAATTATGTTCTTCTTGACCATGACCAAAATCTATCCGTATTGGATAGTGAGGATGTTTGTAATAATAATGAGACTTGGCAGAAATACCTTGACTGTGTAAAGCCTTATGAGAAAGAGGGCAAATTGGAAACGGCCAAAGCATTTTTGCAAAAAATGAACTGGTTTGGACTCGAGGACTTATACCCCCTTAAGTACTGGAAAGAAGTAAGCATTTATAATCCTGCTGCAGAGGGAGAAATTCTCCTGTCTGACACGAGTGGTAATACTTGTAAAATCAACGGTGAGGTTATTAAGACATCACCTACCAGTGCTGTAAAAACAGCGAGAGATGCCTTGAAGAAGATTTAGTGCTTACTATCGCGTATTTATGAACCCTTAAAAGACAAAGCTTATGCCACAGAATATTTATCAGAACTGGCTTAAGTCTATGCAAAACTTCAAAGCCAGCATCGACAAGGAGTTGGAGGAGATGAGACGTTGCAAGGCTGAGATGCAGCAGCTCAAACAAGAAATAGCCAATCAGTTCTCAATGGGGGTCTATCAGAGAGACAACAATCGCATAGTCATCTCTGCCCCAGAGATTATCATTGGTAATGTCTTGAAGGACGGTTCGTTGATACCCAACGAACCCTCCACTGTCATCATTCGCTCCAATACCATTCGCCAGGAGGGCGTGGGGACTGCGTTTGGAAGAGGCTGCATCATCAATAAGGCACCTCGGATCCAAAATGTCTGCGCTGATGCGGGCGTGGATGGATATGAGGCTGTTGTCGGTGACGACTCCATGTTCACTGTTCAGGCACAGGGCATTGCCTTGCAAAGTGAGAGTACGGATGGAACTTTCGTGGATGTTCCATCTGCAGGAAAGGGCGAAATCAACCTGCAGGCTGATGAGCATGTCACGATGGCAGCACTTGCACCTCTTGCGTATCGTAAGTCGCAAATCGTTGACTTGATTAAAAGCCAAGAGGACGACAAAAAGAAATATGAAGATGAGGCAAAAAACATATTGTCCCAGATAGAAAGTTGCACGAAGACGCTGAGCCAACTCTACGATGGTGGAGCGAAGATATACGACGGAAAATCTCCCAATGGCGATAAGGAAGATTTCCAAGCCGCCCCGAATGTTGTCGATATTGAGGAGCTTCACCAAACGCTCAAGTTGGAGCAGTCTTCCTTGAACCAACTGATCAGAGAGTTCCAGGAAAGTACGTCAAGGGCTGCCGAGGCAAGTAGGAAGGTCAAGAGTCTGAAGGCGGAACAGAAGAAGATAGAGACGACTCAGGAAAATGTGAAGAATCACAAGAGCACGAATGCTGCCATAGACATTTATGCTGAGAATACCAACATCCAGTCTGTTAATGCAAATTATGAGATTTGCACGAGCGAGAGCGCCGGTTTGGATATTGCTGCAAAGAATGTCGAAATAGGAGCCATCGACCACAGACAAGGAGTTATCTGCGATAGTACCTTCTCGGTCAATACCCAGCACATCAATCTGTCAACGGCAAACAAGAAGTTCAATGGTGATAAACTCGAAATGCCTGCCGAAGGTGATGTGAAGATTACGTCAAGGGCCATTGTCATGGAGTCTGTTGACAAGGAATATGATCCCAATAATGCAACGTCTGGAGCTTCTGACGAAGGTCCTATAGCTGAAAAGGAATTGACCAAGGGTGGCATGATCCAGTTGCGTGCCAAGAACATATATGTGAAGTCACAGACTACCGACGGACAGGCAGAAGGCGAGTTCAATGTCAACAGTAAAATTGTCAAAATGGGTGCTCTCAACCAAAGCAAGAATTCAGACAACTTAACCGTGGCAAAAGGCAGCCTTCTCGACTTGAGCTATGAAGGAGCAAGCATCGCATCTACAGAATGGCTGTCTGTCAGCTCCGATAAAAAGACCGTAGTCTCAGGCAAGGAGGACTTAGAACTTCAGCAAGACTTTGACAAGGCGGCTATCCAACTGAACAATGGTAAGGCAACCTTGAAAGGGAAGGATACCAATATCATGGGAACGACTACCCTAACAGGAAAGGCGACGTTCAAGGCAGATGCCAATTTTGCAACGGCTACCGTAAAAGAACTGACGGTAAGCAGTGCCATCAAGACCCCGAACTCTAACGAAGGAACTCCTGGGGCACCAGCATCGGCTGCTGATGAGACACTCGGGCTACTCATGAAGTTGACGGAATTGGAACAGAAGATAAAGGAAATCAACCAACAGGCGGAACAAACCAAGAAGCAGGAAGACGAACAGGTCGAGAAAGATGAGGAAGCGGCAAGGAAGGAAGCAAGTAAGCCTCTTGCCGATTCGTAGGGGCTGGAGAATGCTTCATGAAGTCCCGAGGAATGGAATACGAAGTACAACTTTTAAAACGTAAGTTATGGGAAAATATGTTTGCATGGGAGCGACACTGCAATGTACTTTTGGCACAGTGATGTCAAAGCTCATGATTACCGACTTCGTGCGCCCCCTGATCAAAGGAATGCCCAAGGCTACCATCATGGACTTTGCACCGATGGTGAACATCATGTCTTTCGGCATGTGCAGGTCATTGACCAACCCTACCGTTGCCTCTGCTACCTCTGCTGCCTGTGGCGTGCTGACACCGATGCCGTGCATCCCCGTGACTGCTACTCCATGGACTCCAGCAGGAAAAGAACTGATCAAGATGATTCCTGCCTTATTGGATAATGCTCAATGTATGTGCTCATGGGGCGGCAGCATCTCTATCAAGAATGCGGGTGAAGAAGCTGTCAAGGCTGATTAACAAAGCTTGGAGACTATCAAGATGTGGCGTTGGCTTAGATTTCTGTTTTTCGTTCTTGTCTTGCAGTGGACAAGTGCGGTAAGGGCACAGGAGATGTCGGTGGACAACTTCAGTAGGATGAAGAAGAAATTCTTGAAGGCGAAGTCGTTTGCTACTGACAAGGCACAAGCCATCCTTGATGTTCATACCAACGAGAAAGGGTTTACCTTCAAGGCTGACGGGAAGACAGAACTGAGTGCAAAGGAAGGCGATGGAGGCATCACACTGATGGTGCCACACAAGACACGCTCCCTCCAGATAGCTCATAAGGATTATGGTACGATAGACTGGAAGGTGCCGGCTAAGTACAAAGTCCTGAAAAAGAAGAAGCACTATACCTGCGACCTGATCACGAACAGTCCGAAGAAAGAATATCATGTCGACAAGCAGTGGGTGGTCTTCTATGTGCAACCTGAGAATGCCATCCTGTATGTAGACAGTGTGAGACACTTTGTCCGCAAAGGTATGTTGCAAGCGTATCTGCCCTTGGGCAACCACAAATGCAAGGTAGAGGCTCCCTTCTATGATACTTGGGAGGGTACCGTCTGCCTGAACGACAGTGAGAGGGTGAACCAAACGGTGAACTTAGAGCCTATCTATTCCTACCTCACGGTGAGAGTCCCCCTCGAAGGTTGTACCATCTTGCTGAACGGTGACTCCATAGGCAATACGCAAGTCGTTTCCAACCGTCTGGTGGCAGGCAAGTACAGACTCACTGTGGTGAGGAAGAGTCTCTGCTACTACAACGACTGGATAAACCTGATGCCTACGGAAAAGAAGGTGGTGGACATCAAGGAGACAGACTTGAATCCTACCTCCATCCCCACTAACCTGACCACCACCCAACTGGCAGCACTTCCGCCAAGCGACCGCCCCTTTATCAACGACAGCATCCAGGCTACCGTCCACATCATAGCCCCAGACAGTGTAACCACGATATTGGTGAACCGCGAGAAGGTGGGCGAAGGAAAATGGGATGGTACACTGCAGAAAGGTTTTTATACCATCAACACCGTAAAAGACGGAATGGAGTCGGCTACACGATACCTGTGGGTGGATTCGTCGTTCGAGCAGACCATCAACATCTCTACGCCGCAGTCTGCTTATGGTATGCTGAATGTGCAGAGCAACGTGGTGGACGCTACGATATACATCAATGGGGTCGCTTCGGGCAAGACTCCTTCCATCATCCGCAACCTGCCTGCAGACCACACCTATGTGGTGAAACTCAAGAAACAAGGATACACGGATGTTATCCAGACAGTCTGTATCCGTGGCAATGATATGAACAATTTGACGATTAACTTCAAACAATAGGAAAGGAAGATAAATATGAGAAAGAGTATCGCTTTGATATTAGGAGAATTAGATAATAAGGTGGGTGGCTATGTGGCACTCCTCCAATTTAGGTACTCAAACTTGTGCGTGAAGGCCGACCCTTGCTCCTTGCTCCCCGTGACTGTGAATTATGATGATAATGACTATGACATTGAGGATGTAGCATATGTGAGGCTGTTAAAGGAAGACCAACTGCAGGTTTATCCCAAGGATTCGGCTCTGTTGCTGTACATCGGGAAGGCTATTGCCGAATATCATCCAGAATTCAAACAAGAAATTGTAGAGGAAAAGGATCCCAGTAAGGAAGACTCCGCCAGTACAAGTCAACTTAAGGAAGAAAACGAGGAAGATAACAAGAGCCTCATTCTGACCATGCCTGAGGTTGATAAGAATCGAAGGGATGTCCTCATGGATGGTGTCAAGGTTCTCTATGAACAGCTGAAAGCAACTCTTGATGCCAACTTCCAGTTCTACACGCAGAAAGTAGTATTGACGTTGTCGGGTGCTTCTGCCGAAGAAATCAAAGAGGCAAAGGATAGTATTGAAGATATCAAGAAGCAAAACTTCGACCTCGCCAAGAAATACCGCGAGAACAAGGAGAAGGAGATAGAGGATGCCTACAAACGCTACTTGGAGAAGAAGAGTCAGAAAGACGCGCATAAGAAAGAAAAACAGGCTGCCACCAACAAAGAGGCTGGGCATGGGTTCAAAATGGCTGGAGCGGCTGGAGACCATTTGACCCCAGACCCTCCTACAAGTGCTCCTAAGGCTCCAGAAATGCCTAAAGTCCCCAAGACTCCCGAAATGCCCAAGGCTCCGAAGATGCCTAAGTAATGTTGGAAGAAACAGCGACATTGACTGATGCATGGGGGATGGACGTTTACCCCAAGTTGTCTTGGTTCAAACAAGCCAAGGTACAGGAGTGCCATGTCATGGTTGTTGGCTGTGGTGCCTTGGGGAATGAGGTGCTGAAGAACCTCGTTCTGTTTGGAGTCGAGCATATCATTGCCGTTGACTTTGACACCGTGGAAGTTAGCAACTTGACACGCTCTGTCTTGTTTTCGCAAGAAGATGCCAAGGAACGTCGTTTCAAGGTGGATGCTGTTGCAGAACGCTTGCGGCAGATCAACCCTGAGGTAAAAATACAAACCATCAAGGGAGACATTGCCCACCAGGTAGGCTTGGGACTCATCAGAAAGATGGACGTAGTAATCTGTTGTGTGGACAACCGCTATGCCCGTTACTGTCTCAACCGCCTCTGCATGAGGGCAGGAATCCCTTGGGTGGATGGCGGCATCGACGGACTGGAAGGGACGGCAAGGGTCTTTGCTCCTGGCAAGAACTGCTATGCCTGCAACTTAGGACCGGAAGGACTCAAGGAACTGATGCGCAGAATGCCTTGCTCCGCCATCATCCATAAGAATGAGAAGGCGGGGAGGGTGCCTACCACCCCTGTCATCGCCTCCATCATTGCTGCCGTGGAAGTGCAGGAGGCAATGAAACTCATCCATCAAGAAGAGACAGAGAAAGGAGAACTCACATCCCTCTGCGGCAAGATGTTTTATTACGAAGGACAGCATCTCACCTCGAAGTTGGTAAACTTCCAGGCTTATGATGACGACTGTCCTGTACATGAGTTGTGGGCACCCGTCTGCCACACCCAACTCACCACTACGATGACCGTGAGTCAGGCACTCGCGTCATTGTCAACTACCCTCCACATGGAGAACCCCAAGATATGCCTCAGAGACTTCAGCTTCGTGGACTATATCACTGACCGAAGCACAGGACAGGACACAAAAGTCATGTTGCCCCATTATCTCGTAGCCGACTTTATGGAACGGGACGGACAACTGCGCTTTGTGTCCACCAATCGTTTTTACCAACATGAGATTCATGGCATCGATGACTCCTTCCCTTACCCCGAGCTTACACTTGGGGAGATAGGCATTCCTGCCAATGACCTTTTCGTCGTCACTTCTGAAAATAGAAAAATGTATGTGGCGATGAAAGAGGAACCCATCGTTTAACCATTTTCCAACGATACGCAAATGAGACCCGAATCCAACATGTCAGAAATCAGTGCTGAGATGTTGCTCAATTTCCTGTACCCTGACGAGGCTGACCAATGGATAGTCAAGGATAAGGGTACTTTCTACCGCAACTATACTCCCGATGTGCTCTCTGTCGACGAGAATACGCATAGTGTGGCCTTGTCGAGAGACGGCTTCATCAAACTTCTCCCACAGGGACTGATCACCACCGACGACGAGCTGAAGGGAGACGATGTCTCCGACAAGTATGTAGTACTTGCCAAGCGAAAGCAACTCTTACAGGAGATTTTCAAACCCATCGACAGCTTCACGTTCAGGAGAAGACTGGATGTCGAAAAAAAAGTGTCGCAACTCCTTGACGACAAAGCGACCTACCTGCTTAAGAAATTCTATCATTTCAATCTCTTACAGGAACACAACCCCTATGTCAAGATGTTGGCAATACTGCTGCCTTACATCAGTAAACTGAGAGCCAACTTCGGACTTGTCAGGGATCTGTTGCAAATACTCGTAGGATGTGAGGTGGAGATGACCACAGGAAGGTTCAGCGAAAAAGACGATACCCGCTATTGGTTGCCATGGTTGAAGTACGACCTGCTGATAGATGACCTCACCAATCCACAATACGACGACCTGCGGAAAGACATCCTCGGGGTGGAGCAGTTCATCAACGAATGGTTTATGCCCTTCGACGTGAAGTGCAGCCTGAGAATCAAGCAGCATGGTTATCCGTGCAAGGTGGAGGAGAACTTGACGCTCGACTATAATACAGAACTAAAATAGAATACAGATATGACAGACATAAACGCAAGGATAGACTGGCAGCCCGGAATGGAACTTACAGCCCAGGCTCTCAGGGAACTGAACGCCAACCTCGACTTCAAGCAGAGGGTGACGAGCTGCATCGCCAACAACAACCGCATTGGCTTGCTCCCCGAAGCTGAGTTCGACTGCCAGGGTGCATTTGTCAAGAATGTGTTGGAGATTCCCCATCTCAAGTGCAGGGCACTCCTTCCCTCGGGAAAGATTGTGGATGCTGATGAGGATGTTACGGTCGAAGTCCCCCTCCTCTATGGCACAAAGTATTACCTGACCGTGAGCTTTGGAGACGACGAGATACAGTTTGACAAGGAAGAGGTGACCTTTGTCCGTCCACAGTATGTGTATGAGATACATACCATGGAGGAAGTGATGGCAGGTGACTACCTGCCCATCATGAAGTTCTATGTGAAAGATGGGGTGTTCTCCATTGCCGACAACTTCATCGTTCCCTGTCTGCTGACCAAGAGTGATGAGCGCTTTGCCTCTCTTACGCAGTCGTTCATCGAGAAGATAGAACAACTTGCCGAACACTCCAACTTAGAGGAAGGCGAAGGCAAGCGCTGTCTGCTCAAGTATCTGTTCATGCTGAAGAGCTACGGCCACCAGGAGTCTACCCACGACTATATGCAGTTTATGCAGGAGATAGCCTATGCTGTGGACTATTACATCATGCGTCCCCATGCGGAGACCATACCGGAGGTGCCAGCCTATTCCCGATTCGATGTGGTGGAATGGCTCACATGGTTTGGTGAATACTTGGATTACGGCAAGGGCATTCTTGACACTGTCGTGCTCGAAGACCACAGCATCGACCTGGAGAAACTGAAGGCAGAAATCAAGGTGGAGCTTTACGATCAACTCTATGCCGAACTTTACAACCAACTGAAGAAAGACATCGAGGAGAAGTACACACCGGAAATGGAAGCCCGTCTCAAGGAAGCCCTGACCGCTTATATCAACGACGTGTTGCGCAAGGAATTGGGCGAAGCCATCAAGGACGATTTGTCGCCTCTGTTGTATGACAAACTGTACCAGACTCTCTACGATGCCCTCTACAACGCCCTGTTTGTTCCCGTTGAGAAAGAGGAAGTGGTCGAGGATGTGTTTGTACCCAAAATCTAAGTAGACCATGTATATCAGCTTACCCTTACACATCAAGAACAAAGGACTGGCAAGAGACGAGAAGATGGTGACAGCCATCAACTCCTTCCTCTCCATGTTGCTGAATACCCCTTGCAACAGTTGTGTTGCCGACCCCAATTTCGGGTTCATATTCAACAACCTCCGTTTCGAGATATTCAATGAGAACGAGGGCGTGGTGTATGATTCCGAAGATGTGGTACACGACTATAACAACCCCGACGACTTGTATGTGAAGAAGATCTCGGGAACATCCAAGAACCTCAATACCTTTGCCTCCGAACTGAAGACAGCCATAGAGACCTACGAGAAGAGGCTCACCAATGTGGCGGTCAGCATGACCTATATCCGCGAGGAAAGGAACATCTATGTGAACGTGAAAGGATTCATTCCCGCCATCGAGAAAGAATACCAATACAATACCAACATCAAGATCTGGAACTGATGAAACAAACGATATTTGAAATACGCCAACAAGCCGAGGAACTGATCAAGGAAGCCATTGCCATCTGGAAGCAAAGCAACCAGAACGACATGTTGGAAGGCATCGAGGAAGACCCTGTCTTCTCTTTGATGCTTACGGCCCTTGCCTATCAGTTGAACGACATTGATGCCGACATTGAGCGCTTCAAGCAGGATGTGCTCGACGAGTATTCCAAGCTGTTGGTGCCTTATGACATGGGGCGTGCCATACCTGCCACGACGGTCATCTCTACCAATTTGCAGCCAGGTATACAGGCTTTGCCTATCAACGACAGAAATTTTTTCGTCCTGCAGGGAAGCGACTTCCGCTTCATTCCCTTGTTGGAGACAAAGGTGCTGGGAGCAGAGATAGCCTCCGTCGTACGACTGGATTCAAGAAGGTGGAGAGTGACCCTCGACTTCAAGACTCCTGTCTCCGACATCTCGGGCTTCTCGTTTGCCATCACCAATCCTGACTTCAAAGACCTGAAGGTTACCATTGGCGACAAGGAAGTGCCCTTGACCAAGCCATGGGACTATGCCGGGTTGCCACTCACCAAGAGCTTTGCCTTGGATACCATCCTCTATAGGCATGTGCCTACTTTCAATGCGCCCAATATCTGGCTCGATATGTTCGCACGACAGAACATCAGACTGTTCTGTGTCAAGAAGCACAAGCCTAACACCTTCATTGATTATGACACCGACAGCCTCGACTTTACGTTGGAGTTTACGGGTATCAACGACGACTTTATCTTCGACAAGTCATGCATCTCGCTGAACACCATCCTGTTGGTCAACGCTACTCCCCACACTGCCGACCTTTCTGCTGTCAACCCCATCGCCCGTGTGGCTGGCTACAACGAGGGGGCGGAAGACAATAGCGAACAGTTCCTGCATCTCACCCGTCCTTCCGACGAACAGTTGTATAACGAGACAACGGTAGATGTCCGCACCGTAGCTGCCGACCGCTTCAACCGTGCCAGTTTGCTGAAACTGCTCAACAGTCTGATAGACAAGTTCGACTCCGACTATTATGCTTTCCTGCAACTCCGCGAACAGTACAAGGACTCCATCATCCTGCAGATAAGAGACGGACTGCAGAAGTTGCAGAAGGCTTGTGCCAAGGAAGAGCGCAACAACATCGCTGGAACATACCTCATGCTGCGCAGTGACGAGATTGCCAATAATAAAGACGTCAGCGTGGGAGTGAACTACCTTACCACCAATGGTGCCTTTGTCAACTCTTCGCTCGACGAAGACAGCACCTTTACCCTGCCTACAGGACTGGATACTGCGGACACCCGCCAGATTGTGAAACCCGTGGAAGGCACCAACGAGGTGACCGAAAAGAACCTGCAACACAGCATGGCAAGGTATTATTTCGTCACCAACGACCGTATCGTGACACCTGCCGACATGAAGATGTTCTGCTACTATGAGTTGATGACTCGATATAGTATCTCTTCCGACATGATAGAGGCTGTCAATGTCGCTCCCAAACTGCGGGAGGAGAGAAACCATTGCGGCTATGAAATAGGGATAGAGATACTTGTTGCTGGTACGCCCTTCATCAAACGCCACTTTACGGAGAAAATACCGCAAGCCGAACTTTTCATCCAGAAGATGATAGAGGTGAGAAGTACCACTATCTACCCCATCCAGGTGAAAATCCAAATCATGGAGTTGGAATGAAACGGCAGTGAATGACAAAACACCTATCAACAAATAAAATCAAATCAATATGGAAGAGTATTTCTTAGATATCATCTATAAGGATAAAAGGGTTAAGTTCAAAGTGACTAATCCGGAGGCAAGTCTTGAGGTCTTGATGCAAAACCTGCGTCATGCTGTCGCTCAAGACGGTCGTCTTATCTTCGATTTCCCGTCTATTGACCCAACGGGAGCACCGCTCGATTATTTCTTCGGTAAGGAAGACACGGTGGTTCACGAGACACGCATCCTGCGTCCACGCATCGGTAAGACTGACCAGACCCTCGCCGATTATGGGGTAAAGAATGGTGACACCGTCTTCTTGGTGCCTGACCCATTCCCAGGATGATGGTGAAAGGTAAAAAGGTAAAAAGGTAAAAAGGTAAAAAAGTAAAAGGGTAAAAAGGTAAAAAAGGGAAAGCATGCTACTCTCTGGTCGTGAACGTCGATTGCAATACGAATGGCAGAAGATGGAAGAACATCTGTCTTGTCGCAGTGACTTGTCCTATGAGGTATTGGCAAAGAGTATGTGCGGGATGCCGACATCATACTTGATAACCTACCGTGTGAGGAGCATCTGCGGGATAGAGCATCCCGAAACACCCGAGGAACCCAATTCACCGCTCTTCGCAGACGAGTTTTTGATGCAGATAGACCTTCCCGACAATTATCCGTGTATTGATGGTGTACCCTGTTTCCACTTTCTTACCCACGATGCTGCGGGGCATCCCATCCCTCATCCTTGGCATCCCAATATCCGTTACTATGGAGAGTATGCCGGTAGGGTATGCCTCAATTTCCCTGATACATACACCGATTTGGTGTGGGCTGTGGAACGGGTAGCTCATTACCTGCGTTATGACCTTTATCATGCCAAGATGGAACCGCCTTTCCCCGAAGACCACCAGGTGGCAAAATGGGTGGTAGAACAGGGAGAACCCAAGGAATGGGTATATTTCGAACAACCTAACATATAGATAAAACAATGATTAACAAACTGCGATATTTCCGTCACTCCCTCTTGTTGCTGTGTCTTATGACCGCAACAGTCGGCAGTGCACAGACCGTGAAGAGTATTACCGTCAGTCAGGGCAAGTCGTATACCGACCATGTCTCGCTGAGAGACGATTCGCGTGATATGGACTTGATGGTCAAGTTTATCTTCAACGAGCAGACCAATACGATCAATGTCTGTCTCATCTCTTATCGCGACCTCTTTGTGTTTCCTACGGATGTGCCCATGAACAAAACGATTTCTGGTAAGCGCATCAAACCAGACAAACTGCCATTTGTGGTGAACTCGGATCCTGGCGTAAGATACACCTTGACAAAAGAATATCTGAAGACATTGCCAAAAAAGCGCAAGAAAGCCGTCTTCCACCAGTGGGCTACAGCTGAAGGATTGCAACCCCAACCGAAGGAATTCAAGATGGTCAACGATTTTGTGAGCCAAGACTTCACCATCACCAACAAGGCGGATGCTGTCACCATAACCCTTCGTGATGTCTTGATGTTAGAGAAGGAAGAAACTGGAAACCCCAACAAGGTGAGGTATGACGTGGTATGGGGGAAGGACCTCAACACGACATATCAGATCTACATAGAGCGTAACCCTTGCTTCGGTATGGAGGAACAGATTGCGGCGGCACAGAAAGCCCTCGAAAGCATTTCTTCTGGCTTCCACAACCTACAGGAACGGTTCGGGTCTGGAGTCGTGTCAAGTGCTGCGAGCCTTGCCAACTTCAAGGAGATGAAGGAACTTCTCATGGGACAGTATCCTCGGAAGACAGAGAAGAGTCCATGCCCGGATGTCCAGCAGAAGCAGGATGCCTATAACAGTGTGCTGGACAGCATTACTTCCATGAGATGCCGTATGATAAGTGCTTCTTCCTATGCTGGCGGTGCTGTAGGTAGCGGCGGTGTCGGTAAGGGCGGAAGTCCTCGTGAGGGCGTTGATGCCGGATTTATTCTCACCCAGGCTCGTTTGATAGATGATGCTGTATCGCAGTGGGTGGCAAGCAAAGACTTGGCACAGAAGGCTGACCTCAAGAAAAAATGTCAGGAGATAGTCAGCACCGTGAAGACTGCCGTGGCTCAGAAAGGACTTCTCAACGAGAGTCAGCGCAGGGCTTATAACCATTTCAATGTGGCGGTAGCCTATTACAAGAGCACCTGCAAGTAATGCAGAACCGACCTTTAATCTCCTAACAGGCAATATATGAAAAGATTCATAATATACTGTTCCTTCTGTGCTATGTTGGTGCTCTTCCTAACAACCGCCAATGCGCAGAATACAGCCGCCAAACCTCAGGGCACAACCGCTAATGTGCAGGGCACAGCTGCCAAGACTCCTGCTGCTGTGTCCCAGCCGGTACAGTTTGTCTACCATAAGGTGCAGAAGGGCGAGACAGTCTATTCTATCGCCAAGCAATACAAGACGGAAGTCGAGATCATCTTCCAACTCAATCCCGGTAGTCGTGACCAACTGTGGGCTGGTGCCACTCTTCGTATCCCTAATCCCGAGGTGGCAGTAAATCCTGCGGATATTGCTGCCGACACACTGCATATACGTGAACGGTTGCTTGACTTTATCAGTAGTGCTCAAGAGATTTCTACCACCCCTGCAGAGAGTATGCAGGACATCAAGGATGTGGAGCGCAAACTGAGCTTGCTCAACAACAAATGGGAAGCGTATTATTCTGCCAAGCAGGCAAATATCGGCGACAACGAGGCGCTTACCGACTTGGTCTCTGAGTACCAGCAGATGTGTAAGGACACCCAGGATAGTCTTTCTAATCTGAAGAATGCACTGCAGATGATGGCTAACTTCAACAAGGCGGACAAGTTTATTGAACAACAGTTGGTGGTGTACCAGGACTTCAGCAAGCGGGCGACGGAATATTCCTTAGCTCCTGCATTTGCCTCTAAATTGGAAGACCTGAAGGCAAAAGAGCAGGTGGCTTTTGCGGATATTGAGAAAAACTACCAGTTAGCGCAGGCTGCTGCCGCCCAAAATCCTGCTTACGCCAAGCGCATGGCGCAGATTACCAACCACTATGTGGAACTGAAGAAGCTGTCTGACAAAGTACGGACGGCAGAGTACAAACCGCTCTTTAGCCGTATCAAGAACTATCTCTTCGGGTTGGCTGCCGTCACCGTCGTCTTGATGTTTGCCAACATGATGCAAACGAAGTATAAGACGTACAAGGAAATGAAGAAGCATGCCAAGATCATGGAGAAGATGCGCCGGGAAACGGACAATGAGTATCCTACCATCTGAGGCGTCGATACTTCTCTTTTCCTAATTGCTACATAAGAATATTTACCACTCATCATATAAGTATGACGAAAACAAAATACATATTTTTCCTGTTGCTGCTCCTGTGCCTGACAGGTTGTGACAGTGTGCCAGGCCTCAGGTTAAACCAAAAGGAAAACATCGAAGGCAAGCACAATATCAAGGTGGACAGCGTCATCTTCTCCAAGGATTACAAGAACATCAGCCTTATGTTGAACCTTCCTGATGTCCTTGCCACCTATTCGCTCAACGATACGGTCAACATACACTTGCGGACGGTGGAAGAGTGCCCTTCTTACTTGAATAATCATAACAACCTGCAACCGCAGTTGGTGAAGATAGAAAATATCCGCCAAAAGGAATTGGCTAAGAGTAAGTTCTGTTTGCTGCTGCTCATAGACCTTACCTTGCCTGAGGAGCAGATCGCTGTGGAGAAAAGGGCTGTCGAGGTGATGAGGAAGTGGTTCTCACCCAACAATCTGCATATCGCCTTTATGAAAGACAAGGGGGTGACGGAAGATTTCCTGGTCACCGACTATGTCATGGACAACTATTTCGAGCCAAGTAACTCGCAGAAACTCCTCTACCGTTCTGTCTTGCAGAAGATGGATGAGGTGCGTGGCTGGCAGTCTCTTGACATCGGACAGAAGGGAATGATTGTTTTCTCTGACGGTATGGTGTATGACAACAACTATCCTATAGACCCCGACCACTTTGCCCTGCAGACGAAACTGCTTGCTGCCAACCGTGATGCGGGTTATTCGTCTGTGTATTACATTAATGTGGGACAGCCTTACGGAACGAATGAAGACGATGAGGCGCAGCCTGTACTGCAGCATTTGTGCGACCGCACTAACGGTATCGTTCAGCAGAAGTTCAACTGGAACGCTTTGCTTACAGACATTCTTTCCACCTTTCATGTCGCCTATTCTGATTATCGCCTTGACTTTGTCAACCCCAGTGGAAAGGAATATACGGGTAAGACGATGCATCTGCATGTCAATGTCTACGACTCGTCCAAGTTGTTGGGTACGGCGTGTGCAACTTATAATATAGGTAACATCTATTGTCCTGTCATTATCGAGGGAATGGGACTTGCCCAAGTCTTGATCATCGGTTTGATAGGCGCCCTCCTCATCTTTGTGGTACTTTACTTTGTCCTTCAGATTATCGTACCCTTCATCAGTTACCAACTCTTCAAGCACAAGTATGTCACACACTATACCAACCAGAGTATGGTGCTCAACGGCATACAG
This sequence comes from Firmicutes bacterium CAG:103, assembly GCA_963600865.1. GTDB lineage: Bacteria > Bacteroidota > Bacteroidia > Bacteroidales > Bacteroidaceae > Prevotella. The sequence continues at coordinate 50,530 of CAVCDC010000002.1, read as the reverse complement.
GTGAGCCAGTCATGCTATTACTGCAAGGCTCCTTTTGAAGAGGGCGATGAGATTGTGGTGAAGTGTAAGCATGCCATGCACAAGTCTTGCTGGGACGAGAATGACTACAAGTGTACTGAGTACGGTCGTCGGTGCAAGGAGGGCTCTCATTATTATAATACCAATTCCATTTGGGATTTCCACAATGCACCGTTCTTTACTTCCTGGGTGTTGCTGGGCTTCGTTGGCGCATTCTTGGGATGGGTGGCGTTCCTCTTGTATAGCGACAATTATTCGAGTCCGTTGCTGTATCACATCATGCTTCTCGTCATGGGACTGAAGGACGGCACTCCCGAGGCTCAGGCTGCTTTTGATTTTTATGCCGCACACCTCAAGTATTTGCCTATCTTCGGCTTGTGCCATAGCTTCTTCCTTTGCCTGTGCCTCAGTTCTTTGGCAACGCACTGCTATCCTTTGGCTTCCAAACTGAAGGTGGTCTTCCTGAAGTCTTGCTGTTCTGCGGTTTTGGGCTATCTCTTCTTCCTGATTACCTGCATCGTGTCCATTGCGCTCAATCTGCGCGAAGACTCCATCATGATAGACTGGATACCATGGGCATCCATCGGTTTCATCGTTTCTTATATCGCCACTTTCGGCACCCGTATCTACCTGAAGCGTAAGTTTATTGCCGTCAGTGTGTTGATAGGTTTGGTGGTGATGTATATGTGGATGTACTTTGTGTTCTACAACTGGATGGATTGTCGTGAGCAACTCCTCTTCAGCTTCCTTGTCTACGATGTCGCCATCGCTGTAAGCATTGCTGCTGTGGCACCTCGCTCGGAGCGTTATTTCCTTCATGTGGAAGGAGCCATCAAACCGATGGATATCGCACTCTACAAATGGCTCCGTTCCTCACCAGGCTATAGGGTGAGCATCGGTAAGTCTGTAGACTGCCATCTGCAGATGTCGTGGGACTTGTCTGCCGACATAGCTCCTGTAGCTGCGGAAATCTATGCCGTCAGTGGCAAGCCTTACCTTGAGGCTGTAGAAGAATGTGTTGTTGTAGGAGAAAAAGTCTTGCCTGCTGGTAAACGCATACGACTCTACCATGGCAAGAAATTCACGATAGGAAGGACCTTGTTTACTTATGTAGAGAAAGACCTCTGATACTTTCTCTATTCTTTCCGTTCTCAATCGCAAGTCATCATTATGCCAAGCACATAATGATGACTTGTGCTATTACCACACGTATAAACATTCCGAGGGGATAGACCGTGGCGTAACTTACGCTGGGTGTATCCCCTTCTGTCGTGTCGTTGGCATAGGTCAGCGCCATGGGGTTTGCCATGCTGCCGCAGAGTATGCCGCAGATGGTTCCGTAGTCGTACTTGTGTGTCTTGAGGGCTATCAGTCCGACGATGAAGACGGGCACGACGGTAAGGACAAGACCGATGCCTACCCACATCAGTCCCTCTGGACGTACCACGGTCTCAAAGAACTGTCCTCCGGCTTCCAGTCCGAGGCAACCCAGATAGAGGGACAGTCCGAGCTTGCGCAGCATGAGTCCTGCACTGCGGGTCATGTATGAGATGAAGTGTACTCGTGGGCCGAGAGCTCCGATGATGATGCCCATGACGATGGGACCTCCTGCTATGCCAAGGCGTACGGGAGCCGACATTCCTGGTATGTTGATGGGGATGGTGCCTACGGCAAGACCGAGGATGATGCCGAAGAACACGGCGCCGAGGTTCGGTTCGTTCAGGGTGCTTACGGCATTGCCGAGGAATTGCTCTACATGGTCTATGGAGTCTGGGTCTCCCACTACGGTGAGGCGGTCGCCATACTGTAGGCGCAGGTCTTCTGTGGCGAGGAGCCTGATGTCACCTCTTACCACTCTGCTGACGTTCACGCCATAGGAGTTGCGCAACTGCAGATGACCGAGTATCTTGCCGTTCAGTCCTGTGCGTGTCAGCACGATGACACGGCTTTCGAGTTTGGCGTCGATGGCATTCCAGTCCACCGTGTCGTTGTTCCATTCCTTGTCCACCTTCTTGCCGAAGAGTATGGTCATTGCCGACACTTCCTCCTTGTTGGTCACGACGAGCACACTGTCGTTGGTATGCAGCACGGTGTCTGCCTTGGGCACGATGACCTGCTTGTCTCTCCACACACGTGAAATGATGAATTTGCGGTGGGTCATCATGGTTATCTCGGCAATGGTGCTTCCGTTGAGTGCAGGGTTTACGATGATGTACTGACCTATGGCGGTATGGTCGTCATCGTCTCCGTGCCTTATCTCCAGGTCGGCTGGCTTGACAAAGAACTTCCTCAGCAACACCATGGCGAGGATGACTCCCACTACTCCCAACGGGTAGGTGACGGCGCATCCTAAGGCTGCTCCTCCGCTTGGCAGTCCGAGCTGCTGTAGTGCCTGTTGAGCGGCACCGAGTGCGGGCGTGTTGGTCGTGGCGCCACAGAGTATACCCATCATGTCTGGCAGGGCGATGGGAAGTGCCCAGCACAGTGCCAACGACAGGACTGTGCCCAAGAGGATTACGCCCAATCCCCAGAAGTTGAGGGCGATGCCTTCATGGCGCATGGCTCCGAAGAAGTTGGGACCCACATAGAGTCCTAAGACATATACGAACATGGTGAGTCCGAGGCTTTCTGCAAACTGCAGCATGCTTTTGTCGATGGAGAAGCCTAAGTGTCCTGCTATGATACCGATGAAAAATACGAATGCCACTCCTAAGGAAATCCCTTTGAAGTGGAGCTTTCCGAGTGCCAGTCCTAAAGAACAGATGGCGGAGAGTACTACGATTGCCTGCACCGCCGAATGTATATTGATTAATCCGTCAAACCACATGATGTTTCTCTGTGTGTCTATCTGACTTCCTTTGGTTGTCTTTTGTTTTGTTTTTTCGGGTGCAAAGGTACTGCAAATTCGGCAACGCTGCAAGTTTTTTGCCCAGTAAGTAATAGGAAAATAATAAGAGGGTAAACAACTAAGCGTATTCTCCAGATGGAAGGACAGGGAGTAGAAAGTAAGTGCGTAGGTGCAGGATGTATAGAAGGGGAGGTACAGGAAGCATAGGAGGGGTAGTGCAGGAAGTATAGGATAGGAGGTATAAGGAATATAGGATAGGAGGTGCAGGAACTATAGGAGCTAAGGTCGTACGACTGCAGTCAGCAGGTCTGCTGACTACCGTCGGCAGGTCTGCTGACTCCCGTCAGCAAGTCTGCTGACTGCAGTGGAACAACCTCCTTAGTCGGTTTCTCCACCCTTATCGTCATATTTTCTTTGTCGAAAGCGATCCCCGGACGTTCTATAAACTGTGATAGAGTACCGTTGTTTGCAAGTTCTTGTGGTGTTCCGGTCACAAGTTCCCCTGGTTGCATGAGCCATAGGCGGTCTGCCAATTGCAGTGCCAGTTCCACATCGTGGGTGGAGAGCAGTATGGTCTTCCCGAGGTTGTGTGCCAGTTGACTGAACATCTGCAGCAGTTCTACCTTACTGGGATAGTCTAAGAAGGCAGTGGGTTCGTCGAGGTAGATGATGGGCGTCTGTTGTGCCAGAGCCTTGGCGGTCATTACCTTTTGCCGTTCACCGTCGCTGAGGGTATGCATCGTCCTTCCTTTCAGATGCTCTGCCCCTGTCTGGCTCAGGGCTTGGTCTACTGCCTCCTTGTCTTGTTCTGTCAGTGTCCCCCAGAAATTGGTATAGGGTGAACGCCCCAATCCTACGGTCTCTTCCACCGTGAGGTTGAGTGGTTCTCCGCTTGTCGTGAGCACAACGCTTATGATGCGTGCTTTCTGCCGTACGGAAAGGTGCCCCATGGATATTGCTGTGTTGTCATCGCAGTTACCTCCTTCGCCTCTTTCTCCTTCTTCTTCTCCTTCTTCTTCTCCTTCTTCGATGCGGATGCTGCCCGAGAGAGGAGCTAAGAATCCAGCCATGGTCTTGAGCAGAGTCGACTTTCCTGTACCGTTGGCACCTATCAGACAGGTGAGTTCTCCGTTCTTTAGGGAGGCATACAGTCCTTCTGCCACCATGTGTGGGTGGCGCTTGTGATGGTAGCCTATGCTCAGGTGTTGAAGGATAACGTTGGCTTGCTTCATGTCGTAGCTCTTTCTCGTTGGTTTTATAGGCTGCAAAGTTACTGCTTTTCTTTTGCTGCGTATGGAGACACAGGGTGTTTTTATGCTTTTTTCAGTATTCGGGGCTGATGAACTCGCGGAATTTTGTACCTTTGCATCTGATTATGGAACAGACAACACCATTACAAGCACTGCTTCAGCAGCGCACCTTGCTCCAGTTGGAGTATTACACAGAGAAGGAAGCCTTCCGCAAGCAGACGGAACAGAGGGGCATGCAGCGCCAGGTGAAACGGGGCGATGCATGGTTCCCGTTGCGCCTTGGCAAGAGTTTCTACAACTCGCTCAACCAGCGCGCCATCGAGGTGTTCCGCACCTCCGACCAGGACATCGAGCACAACTTTGAGTTTGGTCGTCCTGTCATGTTCTTCGCTCTCCAGACTACCCTTAAATACTTCTCTTTCACGGGTGTGGTGAGTTATGTGGATGGCGATAGGATGGTTGTCACTGTTCCCGACACGGCTCCCTTGCTCGACCTGCAACAGTGTGCGGAACCTGTGGGAGTGCAGCTCTCCTTCGACGAGACCAGCTACCGTTTGATGTTTGATGCCCTCGACCGTGTGATGAAAGCCAAGTCGGGTAGGTTGGCTTATCTCCGCGACCTTTTTTATAGCAAGCGCAAGGCAGAGACATTCTCCTTTGATATTCCACAGATGCCGTGGCTCAATCCTACCCAACAGCATGCCGTGGCTGAGGTGTTGCGTGCCAAGGATGTGGCCATTGTTCATGGCCCTCCAGGAACGGGCAAGACAACCACCTTGGTGGAGGCGATTAGTGAGGTGCTGATGCGTGAGAGCCAGGTGTTGGTATGTGCCCAGAGCAATATGGCAGTAGACTGGATCTCCGAAAAACTCGTTGACCGTGGTGTCAGTGTGCTGCGCATAGGCAATCCCACCCGTGTCAACGACAAGATGCTCGGATTTACCTATGAGCGTCGTTTTGAGGGACATCCCGATTACCCGCAGTTGTGGGCTATCCGCAAGGCGATACGTGAACTGCGCTCTCACCGCAAGCGGGGCAGTGAGAACTACCACCAGAAGATGGAACGCCTCAAGAGCCGTGCCGCCGAGATAGAGATACGCATCAATGCCGAACTGTTGGGAGAGGCACGTGTCATCGCCTGTACCCTTGTCGGATCTGCCCATCGCCTGTTGGAGGGTCTGAAGTTTGGTACGCTCTTCATCGATGAGGCTGCGCAGGCGTTGGAGGCTGCCTGTTGGATTCCCATGCGCCGGGTGTCCCGTGTGGTTCTCGCTGGCGACCACTGTCAGTTGCCGCCTACGGTCAAGAGCATCGCTGCCTTGCGGGCAGGACTTGGCAAGACGCTTATGGAACGTATCGCAGAGAACAAGCCCGAGGTGGTGACCTTGCTCAAGATACAGTATCGTATGAATGACGAGATTATGCGCTTCTCCAGCAATTGGTTCTATCATGGACAGGTGGAAAGTGCCCCTCAGATCAAGTATCGTGGCATCCTCGATTACGACCATCCGATAACGTGGATAGACACCTCCGACAAGGAGAACCAGTTTACGATAGAGGGGGAAGAGGATGAGGCTAACTTCAAGGAACAGTTTGTTGGCGAGAGCTTCGGACGCATCAACAAGGCGGAAGCCGAACTGACCCTCCTCACCCTTGCCGAGTATTTTACGAAGATTGGCAAGCGGCGGGTGCTGGACGAGCGTATTGATGTGGGCATCATCTCTCCCTATCGTGCCCAAGTGCAGTACTTGAAGCGCCTGATAAAAAAGTACGAGTTCTTCAAACCCTACCGTCATTTGATAAGTGTGAATACGGTTGATGGCTTCCAGGGACAGGAGCGTGATGTCATCCTCGTGTCCTTGGTGCGTTCCAACGATGATGGTCAGATTGGTTTCCTCAAAGACCTTCGCCGCATGAACGTGGCGATGACGCGTGCCAGAATGAAACTCATCATCCTCGGCAACAAGGACACCATGACGAAGCATCCTTTCTACAAGCAACTGTGGGAATATATAGAGGATATCAACAACCGAACGTAAAATAGTTATTATATGATGGATTTATAATTTCATTCAATTCGGTCTAAATCATTGGACTCTTGAATGGTATAATGGAATTGATTTCGCTCCAGATTTTCTATATAAACAAGGAAAGAGAGTTGCATAAAAACATTAATAAGAAAAAGAGATAAGCGACGATGACTCGTGCTTATCTCTTTTTCTTATTTTAGGGGCGTTTATAGACTTACCTTTTTACTTCATTCCCAAGTGTGACATGACGAAGCCGTAGATGTCGGCGGTCTCCTCCATCTGCTTGCTCAGTGGCTTGCCACCGCCGTGTCCAGCCTTGCTGTCGATGCGTATCAGGATGGGAGCGTTGCCCGCTTGTGCTTCCTGCATGGCTGCAGCAAACTTGAAGGAGTGGGCTGGTACCACACGGTCGTCGTGGTCGGCAGTAGTTACCATGGTGGCAGGGTAGCTGACACCCTTCTTGATGTTGTGCAGGGGAGAATAGCCTTTCAGGTATTCGAACATCTCCTTGCTGTCGGCACTTGTGCCATAGTCGGGAGCCCAGTTCCAACCGATGGTGAACTTATGGTAGCGCAGCATGTCCATCACACCCACCTCGGGGATGCAAACCTTGAAGAGGTCAGGCCGCTGTGTCATGCAGGCACCTACGAGCAGACCGCCGTTGCTGCCACCCATGATGGCGAGATGCTCCTTGTTCGTATACTTGTTGGCGATGAGCCACTCACCTGCCGAGATAAAGTCGTCGAAGACATTCTGTTTCTGCATCTTTGTGCCAGCGAGGTGCCAGTCCTCGCCATACTCGCCACCGCCTCGCAGCACTACGTAGACATAGACGCCGCCTTTCTCCAAGAAGGGGATGCGCATCGAGGAGAAGTAAGGAGGATAGGTGACGTTGAAACCGCCGTAGCCATACATCAGCACGGGGTTCTTGCCGTTCTTCTTCAGTCCTTTCTTATAGGTAAGGAAGATGGGGATGCGGGTGCCGTCCTTTGAGGTATAGAATGCCATCTCCGAGGTGTAGTCACTCAGTTTGAAGTTGACCTTAGGAGCACTGTACACACTGCTCTTGCCTGAGGCGATGTCGTAGCGATAGACAGTGCTTGGCACGGTGTATGATGTATAGCTGTAGAACAGTTCGGGGCGCTCACGCTTGCCAGAGAACGAAGCACTTCCGACGCCAGGCAGGGCGATGTCAGAGAGTTTCTTGCCCTCTATATTATAAAGGTACGCGTGGGAGCAGTTGTCTTTGGCATAGCTGATCACCATCTTGTCGCCGTCTACGAAGGTGATGCCGTCCAGTACGGCGTCGCTCTCTGGTACCAGTTCTTTCCAGTCGCTGAAGCCCGGTTTGTTGATGTTTGCCACCATGAGGCGGTATTTGGGAGCCCCGGCATTGGTAAGGATATAGATGTTGTCGCCGTCAAACTCCACCGGACTGTACGTCTTCGTGCAGTCGCCCGTCATCTGTATGAACTGAGAGTTAGGTTGTCTGAGGTCACGCACATAGAGGTTGATGCCCTGGTCCATGCCCGACTCGTAGAGGAACATCATTGTCTCCTCCTTGTTCACACCCACGCTGTAGAAGCGCAGTGGGTTAGTAGGATTCTGGTAGAACAGTTGGTCTGCCGACTGCGGTGTGCCCATCTTGTGGTAGTACACCTTCTGCACCTCGTTCTTTGCCGAGGTCTCCTTGCCTTTCTCAGGAGCGTCGTAGGCACTATAGTAGAAGCCGTCTCCACACCAGGTAGCCCCTGTAAACTTTGCCCAAACGATGTGGTCGTCGAGCAACTTTTGGGTCTTCACGTCCATCACATAAATCTCCTCCCAGTCGCTGCCGCTGCGCGAGATGGTGTAGGCGAAGTATTTGCCGTCGTGGCTGAAGGAGATATCCTTGAGCGCCACTGTTCCGTCATCGCTGAGTTTGTTGGGATCGAGGAAGACACGCCCAGCGTCCCCGAGTTTGTCCATCTGGTAGAGCACAGCCTGGTTCTGTAGTCCGTTGTTACGGTAGACATACCATTTGCCGTTTTTCTCGAAAGGCGTATACACCTTCTCGTAGTTGGATACTTCCTTGAGTCGTTTCAGGTACCAGTTGCGCTGTGGTATCTTGGCGAGATAGGCATTGGTGACATTGTTCTCTGCCGTCACCCATGCAGCCGTCACCGCACTGGTGTCGTTCTCCAAGGGGCGGAAGGGGTCAGCCACCTTCGTGCCGAAGTATTCGTCTACGGTGTTGTCTTTTGGGGCAGTGGGATATTTCAGTCCTTGTCCCATCATGGTCATGGCGCTCATAGCCAGTACCGATGTCAATAAAACTTTGTTCATTTGCAGTTGTGTTATTGGAATTCCTGTGCAAATGTACACTTTTCTTTTCTTATGGGCAAACTTTTGCCTTGCTTTTTCCCCTTAGTGAGTGTTATGATATGGCATTATGCCGTTAAAAGTAGGTGGAAAATGATATTATGAAAGAAATATTTGCATATTTGTGAAAAAATGTTTGGTAGGAACGCAGAAAAGTAATAACTTTGCAGCCGTATTACAAAGATAGGGATAACATATTGGCAACTTCCGTTGCCTTTTTGCTGCATCCTTGGTGGTATAAAGCATCCCGACGGAGTAAAGAAATCATAAGAGAGAGAAAGAGATTCTGATAGAATCAAGGAAATCGGAATAAAAGAAATAGAGATCAGAAGATATAAGAGAGATATGAGAATGAAGGTTTTGTTCGCCTCAGTGCTGCTTGCAGCATCGGGGCAGATGATGGCACAAAGTCCCGGTACAGTGGGCGGACAGGTGCTCGACGAGAATGGCGAGCCTGTCATTGGTGCCCAAGTTACGGTGAAGGGAACAAAGACCGGTACTGCGACAGACGTGGACGGTAAGTTCAACTTGCCCAGTGTGAAACGTGGCGACCTGATTATTGTCAACTACCTCGGCATGGAGGCGCAGACCGTCAAGGCAGCCCCTGGCATGAAGGTCACCCTCCGCTCCTTAGACCACCAGCTTGATGAGGTCATCGTCGTGGCTTATGGTGAGCAGAAGAAGTCGTCGTTCACAGGTTCGGCAGGAGTCCTTGACAGCAAGGCACTCGAAAAGCGCCAGGTCAACAACGTGATGGATGCCTTGCAGGGCAATGTTGCCGGTTTGCAGTCGTTCCAGTCATCAGGCTCTCCCGATGCCACTCCTACGTTCCGTATCCGTGGTTTCAGTTCTCTCAATGCAGGAAACGACCCACTCATCGTGCTCGATGGAGCACCTTATGATGGTTTGTGGAGCAGTATCAACCCTGCCGATGTGGCAAGTGTTACGGTGCTCAAGGATGCAGCCAGCAATGCCCTCTATGGTGCGCGTGGTGCCAATGGTGTCATCATCGTTACCACCAAGAAAGGAAGTCAGGGCAAGGCTACTGTTACGCTCGATGCCAAGTTGGGCTGGAGCAGTCGCAGTTCGAAGCGTTATGATACGATAGACGACCCTGCAGAATATCTCGAAACCCACTACAAAGGACTTTACAATTATTATACTAATGTGAAGGGGCTCGATGCTTACCAGGCTCATGTCAGTGCCAACAATTCCATGTATGGCACGGCGGCAGAAGGTGGTTTGGGCTATGTTCCTTATGCTGTTCCCGACGGACAGTATCTCATCGGTACCAACGGCAAACTCAACCCCAATGCCACCCTTGGCAACCGTATCTATAACAACGGGCAGGTGTACACCATCATGCCTGACGACTGGATTGACGAGACCTATCGCACAGCCCTGCGACAGGAGTACAATGTGAGCATCAACGGCGGCACCGACCAAGGGCAGTTCTACGCCTCGCTCGGTTACCTCAACAACGAGGGTATTGTCATCGGTTCTGACTATGAGCGCTACACTGCCCGCATGAAGGCGAGCTACAAGGCAACCAAGTGGCTCACTGTGGGTGGTAACATCAACTATGCACACTCTGTTACCAACAATGCCGACGAGGATGCTACCGGTAGCAACAATGTTTTCTATCAGGCAGCCATGATGGGACCTATCTATCCCGTCTACCTGCGTGACGGCGATGGCAATATCCTTTATAATGAGAATGGCATAGTGGGTGACTATGGTGATGGCGTTTACCTTGGTAGCAACTATGTGCGTCCTTATATCTCACAGTCGAACGGTATTACTGATTCGGGACTTAACACCAGGAATACCATATCCAACAGTTTTACACTCAACGGATATGCCGACTTCAACATTTGGGACGGACTCACCGCCACACTCACAGGTAATGTCTACAACAGTTCCAACCGCTATACGCAGACCATCAACCCATTCTATGGATACGGTTACCTGAGCTATCCTAATGGATATGTGTATAAGTACAACTACAACTATAATTCAGTCAACTTCCAGGAACTCCTGAAGTATGCCCACAGTTTCGGCAAGCACAATGTTTCGTTGCTCGCCGGACACGAGAACTACAAGTATACCTATGACTACATGACGGGTGATAGGAAAAACATGTTCTCCTATTTCGGCAACCAGGAGCTCGACGGTGCTACCACCTATATCTCCAACTCTTCCTATAAGAGTGACTACTGTACTGAGGGCTGGATATTCCGTGCTCTCTACGACTATGACGGCAAGTATTTCGGACAGATTTCCTACCGTCGCGATGCCTCCTCTCGTTTCCATCCCGATCACCGTTGGGGTAACTTCTATTCTTTCGGTGGTGCATGGATTATCACCAAGGAGAGCTGGATGAAGAACGTGACATGGCTCAATATGTTGAAACTGAAGGCTTCCTTCGGACAGAACGGTAACGATAACATCGATGACTTCCTCTACACAGATACCTACAACATCAGCAAGGGCGAAGGCAACGAGATAGGACTTACCATCAAGAACATTGGTAACGAGAACATCACTTGGGAGACGGTGACCAATGTCAATGCTGGATTTGAGTTTGAGGTGCTTAACAGCCGCCTGAGAGGTGGACTCGACTACTTCTATCGCAAGACCACCGACATGCTCTGTACCGTAAGGGTTCCGTTGTCACAGGGATACGCTGGTTATTCTTCCAACATCGGTGATATGGTGAACAAGGGTGTGGAAATCGAACTTGAGGGAGATCCTATCGTTACGAAGGACATCAAGTGGACCATCGGTGCCAACCTTACTGCCTATAAGAACAAGTTGGTGAAGCTCAACGAGGACAACCGTTACAACACACTTGAGGGCGGACATCCTGGTTACAGCAGCGGCAGCTACTACTATGGCGAGGGACTGCCCTTGTACACCTGGCGTTTGAAGAAGTATGCTGGTGTGTCGGAAAAAGGAGAGTCATTGTGGTACAAGCATGATGCCGCTGGAAACCTCACCACAACCAACAACCCTAACGACATCACGGACGATAACGATTACTACAACTGCGGAACGGCACTGCCCGATTTCTATGGCGGTTTCAATACCAGTCTGTCAGCTTACGGCTTCGACTTCAACATTGCCTTTGCCTACTCTGTCGGTGGTAAGGCGATGGACTGGAGCTACCAGTCGCTCATGACTGTTCCTACATCTGGATATACTGGTCGTGCCATCCACAAGGATATGCTTGATGCATGGTCTGAGGAGAATACTACGTCCAACATCCCCCGTCTGCAGTATGGCGACGAGTATTCAGCCGCCACATCCGACCGCTTCCTTACCAATGCCAGTTGGTTGGCACTCCAGAACGTGTCTTTGGGATACACCTTCCCCAAGCAGTGGATACGTACGTTGGGCATTTCCAACCTCCGCATCTATGTGTCGGGTGAGAACCTCACCTATTGGAGTCACCGCAAGGGCTTCGACCCACGTATCAGTTATGCCGGTTCGGTAAGCAGTGATGTGACCTATGCTCCTGCCCGTACCGTTACAGCAGGTATTTCCGTTCAATTCTAAAAACAGAGAGATGTCATGAATACGATAATCAAGAAAATATATTTGCTCCCCTTGGCTGCGGCGATGCTCCTGCTCAGTGGTTGTATGGACAATGTAGAGCCTACGAGCTATGCTACAAAGGAGCAGGTCAATGCGAGCAGTACATCGTTTAATATGCTCGTAAATGGTTTGAAGAGCAAGATGATGGAGCTTCGCACTTATGGTTCTGACGCAGGTAGTGCTACTGAAGCTACTGGCGACTGGGGCTATCCTTGCTTCATGCTTTGGCGCGATGAGATGCTCGATGGTATGCCTATCACTGGTACGTCATGGAACTACCAGTATGTGCTTGAGGCTGCCACCAATTTGGCTTACTATACGGCATATCCGTACTACTATTATTATTCCTTCATCAACAACACCAACCGCATCTTGTCTGGCGTCGATGAGGTCAATGCTTCGGAGTCGATGAAGCAGTCGCTTGCCAGGGTGCACGCCTACCGCGCACTCTCCTATATGCACCTCTCCACCATGTTCGAGTTTTATAAGACTGGTATCACTGAACTCGATAGTCTTGCAGGTCCTGTGCAGGGACTCACCGTGCCTATCGTGACAGAGAAGACCACTGCTGACGAGAGCAAGAACAATCCGCGTGCACCATTCTATAAGATGTACCGTTTCATCTATAAGGATCTTGCCTTTGCCAAGGAGAATATCGTCAAGTATTCCCGTTCTGAGAAAAACGATATCAATTATGATGTCGTCAACGGTTTGTTGGCTCGCTTCTGGCTTAACCTTGCGACACGCTTCGAACGCAATCCGAAAGACCTTGCTACGCAGTTGAGCCATGAGGGTGATGAAGACGGTTACAAGGATTTGGGCATCACTTCTGCACTCGACTGTTATAAGAAGGCTGAAGATTGTGCCTTGGATGTTGTCCATTCCGACTATACGCCAATGACCAGCGAGCAGTGGCATGATCCTACCACGGGCTTCAATACCGCCAACTCGTCGTGGGTGTGGAGCATTAAATATAGCTCTACCGAGCAGACTGCCTACTCATGGTGTTCCATCACAGGACTCTTTGCCTCAGAACCTACTTGGGCAATGCCAGCCTACGGCAGTGAATACCGTTGTATCAGCAAGGCTCTCTATGACCAGATTGGTGACGGCGACTGGCGCAAGACGACATGGGTAGACCCAGAAGATGCTGGTGCTGCCATCGCTCCTACGGTCAAGTACAACACCGTGCTCAAGGACTCTACCGCCGCAACAGTTGCCGCCAAGACTGCTTGGTGTCGCTTGCCGGCTTATGCCAACCTGAAGTTCCGTTCGGGTAGTGGCAATATGGAGTCGGAAGAAGTGGGACTGATTGTAGACCTTCCTTTGATGCGTGTTGAGGAAATGTACTTCATCATGATCGAGTGTGAGTTGCATCTCAGTGGATTGTCACAGGCAAAGATGTTGCTTGAGAACTTCCTGAACACCTATCGCTATGACGAAGACAAGAAGTATGTTTCTACTGCCACCACAGACAGGGAGTTTATCTATGAACTGATGGGTCAGAAGTATATCGAGTTCTGGGGTGAGGACGTGCTCTTTGCCGACTACAAGCGTCTTGGATTGCAGGTAGACCGCAAGCAAGAGGATACCAACTATTTGGCTGTTTACCAGATGCGCTCTTTTGAAGGCTATGCAGCACCTTGGATGAACTTCTATGTTCCGTCCATAGAGCGTGACTTCAATAAGGCGATCGTGATGAACCCCGATCCGACTCCTTACGTAAAACTCTGTAAGTAACACCGATTGTTTACATACATATTCAAAAATATGACTACACGTATGAAAAAATTCATCTATCACATACCCATGCTGTTGGCTGTGGCTTTTGCCCTTGTCGCTTGCAACGACAAGGCCGACAGCGACTATACGCCGGCATCGCCTACACCTGCGACAAGCATGCAGGTCTATTTTGATGCTTCCAACGAAAACGGCATCATCGTTGCTTCGGGGCAGAAGACTGCCGAGGTCACGGTGTCACGTGTCAAGGACACCGAGGCTGCTGTGGTGCCTATCATCATCAAGCAGGCTGCCGCAGAACTTAGCATTCCTGACACTGTCAAGTTTGAGGCTGGTTCGAAGACGGCTACGCTTACCATCAGCATCGCCAACATCATCAAGGACAAGGCATATGATTTCTCCCTTGCCATTCCCGAAGAGTATGTCGATCACTACACCAAGCTCAACGGTTCGGAGGTCTACAACAGTTATGTGTTGCAGGCTGACTGGAACACCTACGTGGAGAAGGACACGATAACATGGAAAGTGAACAGTGTAGAGCATACCTGGTATACGCCCATCGAACGACTTGGCTCTACCAACCGCTACCGCATCAAGAATTTTGTCGACTCGGGTCAGGACATGGTCTTCACCGTGGGCAGTAAGGCTGCTGGTAACGATGGTTATTACCAGATACTCCCTTATGACAAATACAAAGATGACAGCGATGGTACAGTCAACTACTTCTATTGGCCCTATGTAGATGGAGATCTTGTTCCGTGGACCGTCGGTGACAAGAAGGTTACCGAGTGGGGTGTCATGTACACTTATGGTACAACGTGCTATTCTTACATCTCGTTCGAAAAGGGGTATGGCATGTTTGGTACCTATTATACCATCTATGAAGACGGTTCCTATGAATATTACAATTACGTCAATCTGTATTTCCATCCTATTGGCGGTAAGAAGTAGCGGTATCATAAGTAGGAAACACTAAAAAGAAACAGACAATGAAAAAGATACAATATATTTTGCTTCTCGCTGTCATGGCTTGCTTGAGCTTTGCCTCGTGCAGCAGTGACAGTGTGGTGAAGACCCCGTTGGACACTCCTACCATAGCGCAGGGTGAGATACATGTCAGTTCGCTTGCCTTTAGTTGGCAGCCTGTCAGTGGTGCCACACAGTATGCTTACGAACTGTATGCTCCCGACGGCAATGTCGTGACGGGGGGTACGACAAGTACAACGTCGCTGATAGCCACAGGACTGAAGTCCAACACTACCTATACGCTTAAGGTGTGGGCTTTCGCCGCTGTGACGGGTGACAAGACGACATCACCGGTAGCTACGCTCACGGCTACCACCAACCCCACCTATACCCTCGACACTCCTGCCCCTGAGGCAACCAGTGCCAATGGTGGTGTCACCATCACATGGCCTGAGGTGGCGCATGCCACAAGCTATGTCTATAGTTGTGTAGATGCAGATGGTGAGGATGAGGAAAGTGGTGAGACTTCCACCAACTCAATCACCTTTACCAGTCTCCCCATAGGTGAATATACGCTCTGTATCAAGGCGACAAGTACTGATGAGGCTTGGCTCGACTCTGAGGCTTTTTACCTCACCTTCAAGCGCACAAAGGCTGAACTTTGGCGCCATACTGGTACTTATAAGTCAGGTGCAACAGGAACGACTTATACTGCCGACATCGTTTCTTACGACGATGGCAGCTACACCATCGAGGCTCCTTTTGGTGTGGAGGGTTACAGCATCAGTTTTTCGGTAGATTCTGAGACTGGCATATTGTCGCCTGTCGGCGCTTATGTAGATACCTATAACTATTCTTACTTCTATCCCGATGGTGATCATTATCTCGCCGCATACTTGAATGGTACGCAGTACAGTAATTTCACTGGTGACAAGAACAATGGTGAAGTGTGGTTCGCAACTTACCTCTATACCATGAGCGGTACCCAAGTGGGTGACTTCACCTACGATGACTTCACATGGTCTACTGATGAGGCTTCCATTTCTGACATCTGCGGCACCTATGCGGCGCATGTCACAGGATACGACTATTTCGACTTTACGTCATGGGCTTCCATCGACCGCACCGACGAGGTGACGATATCGGACAATGGTGACGGAACGGTCAATATCTACAACTTCTATGACTGGGAAGAGAACTTCACGGCGAAAGTTGATGAAACTGCACGTACCCTTACCATCGAACCTGTTGCCAACTGGGGTGGATATTACACCTTTGCAAGTGCCTCTGATGAGACGGCTGCAGTGGTGGGCACTATCAACGATGACAATACCATTACCTTCAAGGACTTCGGTGCATGGTATAGCCATTTCAGCTATATCTATACAGGTATGGAGTGTGTCATGACCAAGAAGACTGAATAATAGAAAAATAACAGGGTGGCTCTGTCCTTCTTCTTCTACAGAACGACAGAGGTCGGAGCCACCTGTTTCGGGATAATTCTACGGTGGTGCTTTTGCGCCACTCTTAACAACTTAAAGTATTCAGCTTATGAAAAAGAGATTTACTTTAGCAGTTTTGGCAGCTGTCTGCTGCCTTGTTTCCAATGCAGCCGTCAGCTCTATCGATGATGTGGTGGGCACGTATACGGCAAGTACATCAGGTTATCAGGCTGTAACGGACTACACTCAATGGGCAACACTTAGTACAGGTCATGAAGTGACTGTTGAGAAGACAACGACAGGAACACTGAGCATTACCAATCTTTTAGGACTCAACCAAACACTTACGGCATCAGTTGATGTGGATGCAAAGACTGTAACGATTGAACCGCAAACCTACTATTCGTGGTACACATTTGCAGGCGATGCTGCAACCAGTAATGTGGTGGGTTCGATAGATGATGAAGGTAAAATCACATTCTCTTCAGTCAATGCATGGTATGGTTCAAGTTCTTACTTGTATGAGGCATCTGTGACTTTGACAAAAGCTCAGCCTGCCACTGTTGACTGGACTGTAACAGGAACGATTTCCTACATCGCAGACGGTAGTGAGGAACCGTATCATACTGCTCAGACCACGCTGTCGAAATACTCTGGTTCATCAAGCTATGACTACGCCTTGGCATTTGACGGTGCAAGTGCTTCTCCTTCAGTCTTGAAGATAAAGTATTACAGTGACAACGACTCTATTGCTATCGCCAATGGCACGTCAGGATACAATGGTGGCTATTTCTACTCTGCTTATGGGGATGATTACTGCCTCTGGCTCGAAGCTGGTGACGACTCTTATTTCAAGGGTGACAAGGATGGTGGTTCGCTTTCTGTTTATTCCTTTGACTACGCTACAAAGGAGTCTTCTACTTACACACAAGGTAAGCTCGTCTTTACTTGGGGCACTGCCTCTGGTGTGAAATCTATCAAGGCTTCTACTTCTACTGCTGATGCCAACGCTCCTGTCTACGACCTGATGGGACGCAAGGTGGCAAGTCCTACGGCTGCTGGTATCTACATCAAGGGCGGCAAGAAGTTCGTTGTGAAATAGTTGCTTTTAGAATGAACAAGATACTCTCAATATCTTTCGGTCTGCTTCTTTTGCCTCTCGGCGTGTCGGCTTTCGACAGCGGAGAATCTGCAAAAGGAGCAGATTCTTTTTGTGCGCCACTGACCACCGGGGTGGAGCAGTCGCACCAGTCGCCTATCCCCGAAGGATGCAAGGCTGAGGTAGCGCCACTCCTCTCTACCACATGGGACCAGGGTGCTCCTTACTTCAACCAGACTCCCACAGACTCTACAGGTACGCACTGTCGTACGGGGTGTGTGGCTACCTCCTTGGCGCAGATCATGAATTATTATCGCTTCCCAGATACCCTTGCCGACGGCACACGCATCGACTGGCAGCATCTGTTGCCTACTTATACGGAGGGGAACTATACCCCCGAAGAGGGAGAGGCGGTGGCACTGCTCATGGCTCGCTGTGGCAAGGCTGTGAAGATGAACTATGGGGTGGGGGTGAGCCTCACTTACCCCAAGGAGACTGCCGACGGTGTGGCGAAGGAGTTTGGCTACATCATCAAGGACTACGGGTACAAGGACTATCCACGCAACCCCAACTATGATGACAAGAAGTGGAAGGAGGTGGTATACCGCGAACTGAGTGCCGGGCACCCTGTGCTCTATGGCGGTACCTCGTACAAACATGGAGAGAACAACTATTATTCCCACTCCTTTATCCTCGATGGCTACGACCGCCAGGGACGTGTGCATGCCAACTATGGTTTCTCGGGACAGGGCGACGGCTTCTTCGACATCGACCACCTTCCCATGAAGTATGGTGACGTGGACGAGGAGTTCGACACTTACCAGACGCTCGTCGTCATTCACCGTCCGCAAGACGGTCCCTTCACGTATGAACTCACTCCGTTGGAGAGTGAAGAGGGAAGAGTGAAGAACGAAGAATCCAATAGTAAGTGAAGAGTGAAGAACGAAGAGTGAAGAATCCAATAGAGAGTGAAGAGTGAAGAACGAAGAGTGAAGAATCCAATAGAGAGTAAAGAGTGAAGAACGAAGAGTGAAGAATAAAATAGCGTTCGAACGGTTTTTGAAAGCCATTCGAACGCTATTCTTTTATAGGGTGTCGACACTTTTACTCAAAAGGGTCGACACTTTGGGGCAAAAGTGTCGACCCTTATAGTTTTTATCGGTTTAAGATGGCGCATGCCTCTTTTACCTTTTTACCTTTTTACTTTTTTACCTTTAAACAGCCTTTTTACCTTTTTACCTTTTTGCTGCTACGACTTCGATTTCCACGAGGGCACTCTTGGGCAGTTGCTTCACGGCAACGGCAGAGCGGGCAGGGTAGGGCTGGCTGAAGAACTCGGCATATACCTCGTTCATGGCAGCGAAGTCATCCATGGTGGAGAGGAATACAGTGGTCTTGACCACATGGCTCAGGTCGGTGCCAGCCGCTTTGAGGATGCTCTCCACGTTGGTGAGGCTCTGACGAGTCTGCTCCTTGATGCCTCCCTCTGGGAAACTACCAGTGGCAGGGTCTACGGGCAACTGTCCTGATGCGAAAACAAGTCCGTTTACTTCGATAGCCTGGCTATACGGTCCGATGGCAGCAGGTGCCTTGTCTGTGTGAATGGCGTTCATAGTCTGTGTGTGTTATTGATTTGTGTTGTGTTATGACAGTTTGGAGAAGTGCTCCAAGGCAGCGGCAACGCCATCCTCCTCGTTGGTGAGGGTGATGTAGTCGGCTGCCTCTTTCAGTTCGGGTACGGCATTCGCCATGGCTACGCCCATGCCGGCAAGTTTGATCATGGACAGGTCATTGTATCCGTCGCCGAAGGCAATGAGGTCGTCTGTCGTCAGACCGAGTATCTCCAAGAGCTTGTTCAGCGTCTCAGCCTTGTCGATGCCCTTAGGCACCAATTCGAGGTCGAAGGGAGCCGAACGGAAGATGTCCATCTTCTCACTGAGCAGTGCCTTGAGGTCTACCTCAGCCTTAGCCATCTCTTCCTCAGGACCGGTCATGAGCAGTTTACAGGGGTTGGCGACAAGTGCCTCCAAGAGGTTGTCCACACCGTCTATCTCCATCTTATTGACGCGTCTCTCCTCCCATACATATTCGTCGTCGGGAGACTCGGTGATGATCTTACCCTCCTTATATCCCAAGAGGGCATAGCCCTTCTCCTTGGCATAGTGGTAGATGACGGGAATCACGTCTTCGGGCAGTTTCTTCTTGAAGATAGACTGGTGGGTAAGTGTGTCGATGATCTTTCCTCCGTTGTAGGAGAGGATATATCCGCCACGGGTGCTCATCTGGAGACTGTCGGACACCGACTTGATGCCGAAGCTGGGACGACCGGAGGCGATGACGATGGTGGCACCCTCGTCTTGTGCCTTGAAGAGGGCTTCGAGTGTGCGGGGTGTAACTTCTTTTTCGTTGTTGGTAAGTGTACCGTCCAGGTCGAGGGCGATGACACGGTAGGGCAGTTTGCCCTGTTTGGATGTGTTGTTGTTCTTGTCCATGTACTAAAACTTGATTTGCAGGAAGGTGTGTATAATTTTCCTTGGGTGCAAAGTTACGACAAAAAGGCAACAAATCCTTGCAGTTAACCTCTCTTAACGCATGACAGACAGATATTTTCTGCCTAAGCCCTCACTTTGCCTTGTGGCGGTGTCATGAATTCATGTCCTTGTCCACCATGGCGCAGACACAGGAGTCAGACCATACATTCTCTGCTGTCTCTATCATGTCGATGACGGTGTAGATGGGCAGGACGATGCCCATGATGTCGACAGGAATGTTCATGCCCGACATGAGGGAGAGGGTGAGGAAGTAGCAGCCCATGGGTACTCCCGCATTGCCCACGGCGGTGAGTACGGCGATGACAAGCCAGGTGAGCATGGTGGTCCATGTCAGGGTGATGCCGCCGTTCTGCATTACGAAGAGCGAGGTGACGAGGATGAAGGCGGCGCATCCGTTCATGTTGATGGTGGTACAGATGGGCAGCACAAACCGCGATACCTTATCGGATACTCCCAACCTCGTCTCTGCTGTCTGCATGGTGACGGGGAGGGTGGCAGCAGAACTCTTGGTG
This sequence comes from Firmicutes bacterium CAG:103, assembly GCA_963600865.1. Lineage (GTDB taxonomy): Bacteria > Bacteroidota > Bacteroidia > Bacteroidales > Bacteroidaceae > Prevotella. The sequence goes on along the minus strand of CAVCDC010000002.1, from coordinate 30,115 downwards.
AAGAGAGCCATGAGCACCGCCGGCATCATCTTTCCCAAGGTGCGGACGGGGTTCAGTCCTCTTGCCACGAGGAAGAGTGGGAGGATGATGAAGAACTGGATGAGGTTGCCGCCCATGATGACAGCCACGTATTTGCCAAGCGACGCCATCATGATGCCTGCCGAGAACTGGGCTGCCAACTGTGCCGCAAAGGCGACGATGCCTAAGGGCAGTGCCCATATCAGTCCGTGTATCAGCATGATGAGCAGGTCTTGCAGTCCGAAGAGTCCTTTCAGGATGACCTCTTTCTTGTCTGTCGACGGCATCTTGGCAAGGGCGATGCCTATTGCTGCCGAGAGCAACAGGACAGACAGGACATTGCCCTCTATGAGAGGGCGGATGATGTTGTTGGGGATAACCTCCAGGATATGCTCGTAGTAGGACGTGTTGCCTAAGTTTTGTGGCACTTCGGCTCCTCCGCCCCGCACAACGTCAGCCGGCAGGTTGCCTGGAGAGATGACGACGTAGAGTGCCAATCCTACAGCCGCTGCCGCTATCGTGGTGAGGAAGGTGTATACCACGGCATGGCGGAATATCTTGCCCGTCTCCGCATGGTTGCCAAGCGATGCCAAGGTGGTGGCAACAGCCAAGGCAATGGTGGGTACGGCAAGGAGTTGGAACAGTCGGGTGTATGCCGTGGCGATAAAGTTCATCAGAGCGTTGAGCCATTCTATGCCCAACGCTCCAAAGATAGCTCCCAATGCCAAGGCACCAATCCATAGTGCCAACTTCTTGACTTGTTTATTCTTCTTTTCCATAATCAATATCCAGGGTTTTGCGGTAGGATGCCCAAATTCTCACCTTTCAGTCCCTGAGGGATAGGCTGGCGGTAGTGGTGTCCTTTGATGTTATTGTATTTTGCTACGAGGTGCTTGTGTACCTTGGCAAAGAAGGAACTTACCGTACTGCCGTCCCTGCCGGTGGCACCCTCCTTGGCGTAGCTGTCATCGAAGTGCTCGTAGTCCTTCACCTTCTTCACGGATGCTATCAAGTCCTTCCAGCGCAGGTTGTTGAGCAAGGACTTCTGTTCGTAGGTGAACTCATAGTCCCACTCGCGCTTGATTTCGTCGAAGGTAGGCGCTGCCACCTCGGCGATGCCGGCACGCTTGCGCAACTCGTTGAAGGGGGCGGCAGCCTCGCTGTTCCTGCCCAACTGCACCAAGGCTTCTGCCTTCGTGAGGAGCACCTCGGCATACCTTATCTCGATGCGGTCGACGGAGTTCTGGGTAATCTCAAGGTTCTCGGCATCCTCATACGACTGGTCCACGCCCTTGCCGTTGATGGGGGTATAGATAGGAGAATAGTAGGTGTAGGTATATCCGTCCTCGGGGTTCTTCAGACTGGTGAAGTAGGTCTTGGCGAGACGCTTGTCGTTGGGCTGCTCGCTCTTCCAGTCGTCGTAGAGATCGATGTCTGCCACCTCCGTGTGTATCTCGTTGAAAGCCCTGCCGTTCTCGCCGTTCTGGAAGGGGAAGGTCCAGGCGCAGTGTGTCTGGTGGTTGCCCTGTGCATCGTTCTTGTCGCCGTCGTGCTTGATGGTGAAGAGGTGCTCGTTGGTGCCTCGCTTGTTGCTCTCGTAGTCACGACCGAAGAGTTTGCTGAAGTCGGGGTCGAGTGCCAACAGACCGCTGTTGATGACTTTGTCGGCATACTCCACGGCTTTCTGCAGACGGGAGTCGGTCTTGCTGAACTGTGGGTCGGTCTGCGTGTTGGCTATCTTCTGTACCTCGGCGTACGAGAGTGGGTTGTCTCCCCAGGTAAGGTAGGTGCGTGCCAAGAGAGCCTGGGCAGCCTGCTTGGAGGGTGTGACGGGGTCTCCGTTGTAGTCGTTCAGCAAACTCTCCGCTGCCGTCAGGTCGTCTACGATCTGGTTGTACACCTCGTCTATCGACTTGCGGTCGGTGGCATTGCCGTCATTCTCGGTAAACACGGGTACCTCGCCCCATAACTGCACCAAGTAGAGGTAGGCAAGACCGCGTAGTAGTTTTGCCTTGCCTATCGCGGCGTTGTAGCCCTGTTGGGACACCTTCCCTTGGTTGTATGCATCTGTGACAAGACTGATGTTGTCGTTGTCGGCGCTGATGCCCAAGAAGAGGTTGTTGAATATCTTGCGCTGGTACCATGTGTCCTCTGCCTGTTCGAAACGGCTGTTGAGCGGTCCTGCCTCCGACTCTTCTCCCTCGAAGGAGATCATCTTGTTGGAGTTTAACTCGATGACGAAGGTGAACGACGAACTCAACGGCTGCCATCTGGAATAGACGCCGTTCACCGTAGACAGTGCCGTGGCATCGTTGATGACAGGATTGTCAATCACTCCACTGCCGGCTCCGTCGCCAGACGTGTTGTCACTGCTGTTGCAACTGGCAGTCAATGCTGCCAATGTCAATGCGAATACTGAACTCTTGAATGTATATTTTCTCATAGTTGTTGCTTTTTAAAAGGTAAAAAGGCTTTTTAAAGGTAAAAAGGTAAAAAAGTAAAAAGGTAAAAAGAGGGCTCACGCCACAAAGGCATTTGTCTTAACTCCTTAACTCCTTAACTCCTTAACTCCTTAACTCCTTAACTCCTTAACTTCTTAACTTCTTAACTCCTTTAACTCCTGATTTTACAATGTCAAATCTACTCCGAATACGAAGGAGCGTGATGATGGATAGGCACCAGTGTCTGTGCCCGATGCTACCTCTGGGTCATACCCTGTGTAGGGCGTGATGGTGAAGAGGTTGGAGGCAGTGGCGAAGACCCTTACCTTCAGTGGGAAGTTGTCCTTGATAGGGAGGGTATAACCGACGGTGAGGTTGCGCAACTTCAGGTAAGAGGCATTCTCCACGTAGCGGCTGTCGATGTACGATGTCACCCTTTCCTTGCTTGCCAAGGGATAGCGGTTGGAGGGGTTCTCCGTTGTCCAACTGTCTAAGACGGTGCGCAGGAGGTTGTAGCTGTCGCCCGTCTGTTCCAGTCGTCTGCCCAACGCATTGTATACTTGGTTGCCGTAGCTGCCGGCGAAGGCGATGCTCGCATCGAGGTTCTTCCACTTCAACTGTGAAGAGAAACCATAGGTGAAGTCGGGTTGGATGTTTCCCAACACCACCCTGTCGTTGCCGTCGATGCGGCCGTTGCCGTCCTGGTCTACGTATTTCACGTCGCCAGGCTCCAAGGTCTTGCCGTTGATGGTGGGCAGTTTGCTCACGTCTTCGCCTTGCTGGACGATGCCGTCAAACTGCAGACCGTAGAAGGAACCGAGCGCCTCGCCCTTTCTGAGGATGGTCTCGTTGGCAGAACCCATGATGATGTTGTTGGTGGTTCCCATGTCGGTGATGGTGTTCTTGTTGTGGGCGATGTTGGCGGAGGCACGCCAGGTGAGGTTGCGCTTGTTGACAAGGATGGCGTCGACAGACAGTTCCACACCTTTGTTGACGACATTGCCTACATTGCGCAACTGACTGCTCACTCCCTGTCGGAAACCGATGGGCACGTCGAGCAGCAGGTCGCTCGTCTTCTTGTAATAGGCATCGGCAACGATGTTGAGGCGGTTGCCCCACAGCCCTAAGTCTACACCTATATTATAGGATGTCGTGGTCTCCCATTTCAGGTCTTTGTTGGAGGCGTTCGACTTCGAGTAACTTGACGAACCGTCATATTGGCTTGCCGTATAACTGAGCGAATACTCGTAGTCGCCTATCTCCTGGTTGCCCACAACGCCGTATGAGGCACGCACCTTCAGGTTGGAGATCGCCTTTGCGTCCTGCAGGAAAGACTCCCTGTCCACATTCCATGACAGACCGATGGAGGGGAAATGGCCCCAGCGGTGGGTCTTGGCGAAGCGCGACGAGTTGTCGGCACGGAAGGTTGCCGTGGCGTTGTATCTGTCCAAGAGGGTGTAGTTGATGCGGGCAATGATGGAGTTGAGGGTGGCTTCCGACTCTCCCGATGTAGGTGGGTAGATGGAGGAACCGTCGGCTAAGTTGTTGTGTTTCAGAGTCTCGTTGGTGAAGTGTGACACGAGCGTGGTGTTGTAGTTGGTCTTGCTCGTCTGACGGGTGTAGCCCACAAGGGCATCGACGTAGTGGGCGCTACCCAACTGCTTGTCCCAGTTCAGCGTGTATTCCTGTTGCCATATCTCGTTCGACTTGTTGCCTATACCTCCCAATCCTTCGTTTGCCAATCCCAAGGAGGTGTAGGAGGGAGAAAAATAGTTCTGTGTGATTTGCTCTTTGTTCAGCCCCACACTCACCTTGGCACGGAAGTCGCCGAAGGCATATTGCGCCCATACGTTGGAGAGCAGGTAGTTGTTGATGCTCTCAGCCTCGGAGTCGGTGAGGTCGGAAACGGCGTTAGACGACTTGTTGCCGATGGCGAAATAGGCATACTCGTAAGGGTTGGAGTAGTTGTATGTCCCGTCTTCCTTGTAGATGGGGACGACCCTCGGGGTGAGCAGACCGTATACAAAACTGTTGGTGATGCCTGCCGAATAGGGTGACGAGTTGTACTTCACCTCTTCCGTGGTGGTGAGACCGTGCTGGGTGCTCTTGCCGTAGGTGGCAGACAGTCCGAAGGTGAGTCCTTCCAACAGGTTCCAGTCGGCGTTCAGGTGGAAGTTGTAACGCTTGAAACCTGAGTTGATGATGATACCGTCCTGGTTGGTGTAGTTGGCGGAGAAGGCATAGCGCGACTTCTGGTTGCCGCCGTTTACCGAGAACTCGTGTGTCTGGCGGAAGGCATTCCTGAGCATGGCGTCTTGCCAGTCGGTGCCAGCGCCCAAGGCTGCTATCTGTTCGTCGGTATATCCTCCTTTATTATAATAGTATTTCTTTTGGAAGCCCGCCCACTCTGACGCTGTCATCAGGTCGAGTTTCTTCGCCACGGCATCCCAGCCCGTGGTGAAGCGGTAGTTGATGGTGGTCTTCCCTCGTGTACCTTTCTTGGTAGTGATCAGTATGACACCGTTGGCACCTCTCGAACCGTAGATGGCGGTGGCACTGACATCCTTCAGAACCTCTATGGACTGGATGTCGGAGGGGTTGATAGTGGAGAGCGGATTCAGGCTACTCTCTATGGCTCCCAACCCAGTCTTCGAATCGCTGGCATTCTTGTAATAAATGAATCCGTCTACCACATAGAGTGGTTCGTTGCTGGCGTTCACTGAGTTTCCTCCTCTGATGCGGATGTTGGAGGCAGCTCCAGGCTGTCCTGATGTGGCGGTGACGTTGAGTCCTGCTACTGCTCCTGTGAGTGCTCCGTCAAGTGTGGGCACTGGTATATCGGCAAAACGTTCCGAACCGATGGTCGACACGGCTCCCGTGAGTTGGGTGCGGCGCTGCGTGCCATATCCCACCACTACTACCTCGTTCAGGTTCAGGGAGTCGATGCCCAAGAGGTAGTCGGCGTTCGTCGACGCCTTCCCCGTACTGTTGTCGCCGGGTGTTACTGTTGTGTTGTTGTTATCCTTGAAAACTTTGTTCTCAGCCTGCAAAGTAGTTGAACCTATTGTACTGAGTGCGATAGCCCACAAGGCTATATTGTATCTTGCCATACCTTATCTTTTTAAATCGTTGCTTACGTATATTGTCTAAACCAAGGAGCCATGCTCCTACTATGGCGCTGTATGCGCTCTCTGTCTGCATCGTGTACATTCGTGTACAACAACACATTCGCTGGATAGTCTTACACATTCGTTTCATCATTTTCTCTAACTTTAAGTTATCAAATGTTTGCGGGTGCAAAGGTACGGCGACTTTTTAACATGGGAAATAGCACGTTCGGGGTATTCTTACTACCACATTTAGGGCAGGGACATACCTAAGTTGTGGTAGGGGGCAGGTGACTTTTTTTTGACCATTTGTACCAAAAAGTTGGCGTAAGACTATCATGTTGCCAATAATTTTGCTAACTTTGCAACCGCAAACTTTAACAACCAATAAAAATAACATGGCTAATTTGAGATTTGAGGTCGTGGCTGAGGCCTTCAAGAAACGACCGGTGGACGTGCCGACACCCCAGGTGCGCCCGTCGGAGTACTTTGCCAAGTATGTGTTCAACCGTCAGAAGATGTATAAGTATCTTCCGTCGGATGTGTATGAGAAATTAGTGGACGTGATTGACAACGGTGCCCGTCTGGACCGTTCCATCGCCGACGCAGTGGCTGCCGGTATGAAGCTCTGGGCTGAGGAGAACGGCGTGACGCACTATACCCACTGGTTCCAGCCTCTCACCGAGGGCACTGCGGAGAAGCATGATGCCTTCGTGGAGCACGACGGCAAGGGCGGCATGATAGAGGAATTCTCTGGAAAGCTCCTCGTACAACAGGAACCCGACGCCAGTTCGTTCCCCAACGGTGGCATCCGCAACACCTTCGAGGCTCGTGGCTATTCGGCATGGGACCCCACGTCGCCCGTCTTCATCATCGATGACACCCTCTGCATCCCCACCATCTTTATCTCCTACACGGGTGAGTCCTTGGACTACAAGGCTCCGCTGCTCCGTTCGCTCCATACGCTGAGTGAGGCGGCTACCGAGGTGTGCCGCTATTTCTATCCGCAGGTGAAGAAGGTGCAGACCAACTTAGGTTGGGAGCAGGAATACTTCCTCGTGGACGAGAGTCTCTACTCGGCTCGTCCCGACCTGATGCTGACAGGTCGTACCCTCATGGGCCACGACTCGGCAAAGAACCAGCAGATGGATGACCACTACTTCGGTACCATCCCCGAGCGTGTGCAAGCCTTCATGAAGGACTTGGAGATCCAGGCTCTCGAACTCGGCATCCCTTGCAAGACACGCCACAACGAGGTGGCGCCCAACCAGTTTGAGTTGGCTCCTATCTATGAGGAGTGCAACCTCGCCGTTGACCATAACATGCTCCTCATGAGCTTGATGAAGCGTGTAGCTCATAAGCATGGCTTCCGTGTGCTGCTCCACGAAAAGCCTTTCGCCGGAGTGAACGGGTCGGGCAAACACAATAACTGGAGCCTTACCACCGACTCGGGCATCCTGCTCCATGCTGCTGGTAAGACCCCCAAGGACAACCTCCGTTTTGTCGTCTTCATCGTGGAGACCCTGATGGGTGTGTATAAGCACAACGGACTCTTGAAGGCTTCCATCATGAGTGCCACCAATGCCCATCGCTTAGGTGCCAACGAGGCTCCACCAGTCATCATCTCTTCTTTCTTGGGAAAGCAGCTCTCCGACTTGCTCGACCATATCGAGAAATCGGACAAGGACGAACTCTTCGACGTGGCAGGAAAGAAGGGCATGGAGATCGACATCCCCGAGATTCCTACGCTGATGATCGACAACACCGACCGCAACCGCACTTCTCCGTTTGCCTTCACCGGCAACCGCTTCGAGTTCCGTGCCGTGGGAAGTGAGGCAAACTGTGCGTCGGCGCTCATCGTGCTGAACGCCGCCGTGGCAGAGGCACTGCAAGATTTCAAGGTTCGTGTCGATGCACTGATAGAGAAGGGCGAGGACCATACTTCCGCTATTATAGATATTGTACGCGAGGACATCAAGACCTGCAAGCCCATCCGCTTCGACGGCAATGGCTACTCCGACGAATGGAAAGAGGAGGCTATGAAGCGCGGACTGGACTGCGAGGCTTCCTGTCCAGTGGTCTTCGACCGTTACCTCGACAAGGAGAGCATCGAGATGTTTGCCCGTACCAATGTCATGACTGAGAGTGAACTGAAAGCTCGCAATGAGGTGAAGTGGGAAACTTATACCAAGAAGATTCAGATAGAGGCCCGTGTGATGGGCGACCTTTCGCTCAACCATATCATCCCTGTCGCTACCCACTACCAGAGCCGTCTGGCGAAGAACGTGGAGGGCATGATCAATATCTTCGGTGGTGAGGAAGGCAAACAACTGACTGCTCGCAACGTGAAGATTATCCGTGAGATAGCCGAGCGCACCGAGACCATCGAGCGTGGCGTGGAGTCGCTCGTCAATGCCCGCAAGGTTGCCAACAAGATAGAGAGTGAGCGCGAGAAGGCTGTCGCCTATCACGACACCGTGGCTCCCTTGATGGAGGATATCCGCTACCAGATAGACAAGCTCGAGCTCCTCGTCGCCGACGAGCTATGGACCTTGCCCAAGTATCGCGAACTGTTGTTTATCAGATAAGAAGAATTCTGCTCGATAGAAAATCCCCTAAGTATCGCTGTACTTAGGGGATTTTGCCGTTTCTGTTAGGCTAATTGCAACCAAAAAGTTTGTATAATAACGAAAAATACCTTATCTTTGCCGTCGTAATCAAACTATAGCGTTTATGAAAGGCAGAAGGTACCCTCTCGGACTGCAGACGTTCGAGAGAATTATAAGTGAAAATTATGTGTATGTAGATAAAACGGAACTTATCTATAATCTGACACATGAGAATAAGTACTGTTTTCTGAGTCGTCCACGACGATTCGGAAAGTCGCTTCTCGTCACTACGCTCAAAGCCTACTTCGAGGGAAAGAAAGAGTTGTTCAAAGGTTTGGCGATGGATGGTTTGGAGACGGAGTGGACTGCTTACCCTGTCATTCATTTAGACCTCAGTTGTGGAAAATATTATAGCATTGAGAATCTCCACTCTATGCTTAACTTGCTTGTTAGCGATTATGAGAAAGCCTATCAGATAGAAAGTAATCGCAACGAATCATATAGCAGTCGCTTGAAAAGAGTAATAAAGGCTGCTGTAGCACAAACAGGGCGCAAGGTTGTAATCCTCATTGATGAGTATGACTCTCCGATGCACGACTCTATGACCAAGCCCAACTTACAAAATGAGATACGTGACATTATGCGAGGTTTCTTCAGTCCGTTGAAGTCGGAGGAGGATAATCTTCACTTTGTCTTTATGACTGGTATCTCCAAGTTTAGCCAACTGAGTATCTTCAGCGAGTTGAACAACATCACCAACATTAGTATGGATGATGAATATAGCAGTATTTGCGGTATCAGCAAGGAGGAACTCTTGGAAAACTTCCACGAAGACATCGAGGATTTGGCCAAGGCTTGCAAGATAACTTTCGACGAGGCTGTAGCTCGTCTCAAATTCCATTATGACGGTTATCATTTCAGTGGAAACGGTGCGGATATGTTCAATCCATATAGCTTGTTCAATACATTCCGGGTCAATAAGTTTGGCAGCTATTGGTTCTCCACAGGTACGCCAACATTCTTAATAGAGTTGCTGAAGGAAAAGAACATCGACATGCTCCAAATGGAAGATATTTGGACAAGTTCGGATCGCTTTGACACCCCAACCAAGAAGATTACAGATCCGATACCTGTACTTTACCAAAGTGGTTATCTTACCATCAAGGATTATATTGATATGACGGATACTTACAAGCTTGGCTTCCCCAATGAGGAGGTGCGCAAGGGCTTTTCCAACAGTCTTTTCCGCTATTATGCTCCCGATGGTATGGACGACCGCGATGCCATCTATATGGCATGGCTAAAGAACTTCATCCTAAGTCTGGAGGACAACATGGAGGCTTTCCTCCCTCATCTCCAGACGTTCTACAAGAAGTTCCCCTATACGCTGGTGAACAACAACGAGCGCCACTACCAAGCCGTGCTCTACACCATATTATTAATCTTGGGTTGCGATGTCACCCCGGAAGTACCGACTTCCGACGGAAGGATAGACATGGTGCTGAAGACCAAGCGCAGCATCTACGTGCTGGAGCTGAAATACAAGAAGGATGCCGAGACGGCGATGGAGCAAATCGACCGCAAGGACTATGCTGCCGCCTTCGCCGACGACAGCCGGACGAAGTACAAGGTGGGCATCAATTTCTCGGAAGACCGTAGGAGTATCGATGACTGGAAGGTGGAGCAACTTTTGTGAAGGCGATAGTGTATATTGTGGCTCCAATTCTTTTGGAATATATTTTTGGTAAAATGTGACGTATGACAGAACAAGAGATAATTAAAATGATTCGTTGTGGTGAAACGAGCACGGTGCAGTTCAAACAACGTTTTACTTCGGTCAAGCAAATAGCTGAAGAGTTTGTCGCTTTTGCTAATAGCAAGGGTGGACGATTGATTTTCGGAGTAGAAGACAAGACGGGAGAAATACTTGGTTTGCCATACGAGGAGATACAAACAACATCAAGAGAGTTGGGAAATGTGGCCAACGACCAAGTGCGTCCAACCATTTTCTTGCAGACAGATACTGTGGAAGTAGATGGAAAAATGCTGCTTGTGGCTGATATTCAGGAGGGAATCAATAAACCTTACAAGGATTTACAGGGCAATATCTATGTAAAGCAAGGTGCAGATAAAAGGCGTTTGGCGGAGAATTCCGAGATATTACGCCTCTTCCATGAATCGAGTAGATTTGCTCCCGACGAGTCGCCAGTTTATAGCACCTCCATCAACGATGTGGATAGCCGCTTGTTCGCATCCTATATAAGAAAGGTGTATGAATGCGAAATCGAGGATTTCGGAATACCATACGAACAACTTTTGAATAATCTGCGAATTATGGACAAGCAAGGGCATTTGACCTTGGCCGGTTTGATGTTTTTTGGCAAACGACCACAGATGTATTGTCCATCCTTTATGATAAAGGCGGTTTCTTTCTACGGCAATGATTTGGGAGGTATGGAGTACCGTGACAGCAAAGACATAGAGGGCACAGTCCCTGAGATGTTTGAGCAAGGCATGATGTTCTTGAAGTCTAATTTGCATCAGGTGCAGGCAGGGCAAAACTTCAACAGTGTCGGTAAGTTGGAGGTGTCGCAAGTGGCATTGGAGGAAATACTTCAGAATTCGCTGGTCCATCGTGAGTATATTAAAACTGCTCCTATTCGCTTGCTGGTGTTTGATAATCGGGTTGAGATAATAAGTCCGGGTGCATTGCCCGATGGCTTGACTGTGGATGACATTAGGTTGGGAATCACTTTTCAACGCAATCAGTTGATAGCTGGCTTTTGTGCCAAGACGATGTTGTATCGTGGTCTTGGCTCCGGCTTGTTGAGAGCGTATAAGGATGGTGCGAGAATGCAATTCATCAATAGCGAGAGTGGCAAGCAGTTTACCACGATAATCTATAGGGATACAATTCCAATGGGTACAGAAACCACCCAAAAGAATCTTCAAAGGGTAGATAATACTGCCCAAAAGGATTCCCAAAGGGTAGTGAATACTACCCAAAAGGATTTCCAAAGGGTAGTGAATACTACCCAAAAGACTCCGTTGAAGGAAGTGTTGACAGATTTGCAACTTAGGGTCTTGGATTATCTAAAACAATATCCAAAGGTTTCGCGGATTGATTTGACAAACGAAATAGATTCGGCTACATTGGATGGAATAAAGTACTCTTTGGCAAGATTGCAAGAACTTGGACTTTTGCTACGTGTTGGCGGCAAAAGGTATGGGCATTGGGAAGTGGTGAACTATTGAATTCTTACACGGTAGCCTTCGCCGACGACAGTCGGAAGAAGTACAAGGTGGGCATCAATTTCTCGGAAGACCGTAGGAGCATCGATGACTGGAGGGTGGAGAAGTTGTCGTAAAGGCTCTAAAGTGATATTGTAGGAAATCATAGTGCAATCCAAAACTGTTGTTTCTTTTGCGCACGTAAAATGTTTTTTTGTGGAAAAAGTATCAAAGTATCATAGTTTGCTTGTTTCGAGAGTGTATTAGCTTGATATACAGTATGGTATCTTTAGTGATACTTCTCATAAAATAGGGTGAGAAGTATCACAGAAGTGTCATTGTTGGGGGAGAAGTATCATGATTTTGGCACTTACCCCCAAGAAAATGTCTATTCAAATCGGAAAAGTCATTAGTACGATTTACCAAATTGTGTCTATCAAAACAGGGTCAATCCGAAGAAGGTGTCTACTATTCCAGTTGCATAAAACAGAAGGTGTCTACCTTTCTAGTTTATAAAACAAAAAAGTGTCTATTCAAATCAGGAAAAGTCAATAGATAAAGTGCCCAAAAATATTCCAAACTTTGGGCACTCTGTGCCCGTACGTTCGGGCAGTGGTTGCCCATAGTCTGGTCCCTCAGTGCCCACGGTTTGATCCCTCAGTGCCCACGGCTTGTGCATAGCTGTTGTTTGTAGTTTCCTAAAAATAGTTGACTACATAGCTTGTAGCTTCCTAAATTTAGTGGACAGTTTACGCATGTCTTCATGCCAAAGTAAGGCGAGAAAAATAAGGGATATACGCTAAATCGTGATACTTCTCCCCCAATAATGATACTTCTGTGATACTTTTTGTCCTTTTTTTTGTGAGAAGTATCACTAAAGATATATCGTTGTATATCAAGCAAATATACTCTCAAAACAAGCAAACTATGATACTTTGACACTTTTTTGATGAAAAACGTTTCATACGCGCGTGATAAGGCTTGAAGTAAAGGAAGGATGACTTAGCGTTAAGAAGTTGTTCGACACTTGGCAGAAAAGCAACCGTTTTATTCAGTTACAAAATCCCGTGTTGTGCGTCATTATTATATATTATAAGAGAAAAGAAAACTACGATGACAAGAAACAATCTACTCTCCCTCTTCTTTGCCATGACAGCAACCATGGGTGTTCAAGCACAAGACCTCTATGTGTCCACCTCCTTTCACGAGCCGGCCAGTGAGGGACTGCGGTTTATCTACAGTCGTGACGCCATCCACTGGGACAGCATCCCCGGCACGTTCCTTCCGCCAAAGGTTGGAACGCAGAAGGTGATGCGCGACCCCAGCATCATACGCACCCCGGACGGCGTGTACCACTTGGTGTGGACCTGCAGTTGGAAGCACGACAAAGGCTTCGGATATGCCGAGAGTCGCGACCTGATGCACTGGAGCGAGGAACGCTTCATCAAGGTGATGGACGACCCTACGACGGTGAACGTATGGGCTCCCGAACTCTTCTGGGATGAAGACCGCCAGCAGGCGATGGTGGTATGGGCATCGTGCGTGCCCAGTCAGCAGTTTGAGCGTGGCATAGAGGATGAGAAGAACAATCATCGTCTCTACTACTCCGTGACCAAGGACTTCAAGACCTGGACACCCGGCAAGCTCCTCATAGACCCCGGATTCAGTTGTATCGATGCCACCATGCTCAAGCGCGGCAAGAACGACTATGTGATGGTCTTGAAGGACAACACCCGCAACGAGCGCGACATCAAGGTGGCGTTCGCCAAAGACCCCTTGGGACCGTGGAGCAAGGCATCGGAGCCTTTCACAGGTCATTTCATGGAAGGTCCCACCACCGTCAAGTTGCCCAAGGGCAGTACGTTGGGTGACGGCTACCTAATCTATTACGACCGCTACCGCCTCTTCGACTTCGGCGCACACTATACCAACGACTTCGTACACTTCACCGATGTGAGCGACAAGGTGAGCGTGCCCAAGAACCACAAGCACGGCACCATATTCCGTGCACCGGAGAGAATCGTTAAGGCACTGCTCGAACAAGACCGCATACACTATACCGGCAACACTCTTGCCGACCCCTCACGCCATGACGGTGCACTCTCGCCAGTGGTGGGAGTACACAACATACAGATCATGCGAGCCAACCGTGAGCACCCCTCCCGTGAGAACGGCGACGGCTGGACCTACAACCACCAGCCCATGATGGCATATTGGAACAACAAGTTCTATGTCCACTACCTCAGCGACCCTGCCGAGGAACATGTGCCACCATCACGCACCATGATGCAGACATCAGCAGACGGATATACATGGAGCGCCCCACAGGTGCTCTTCCCCGAATATGATGTGCCAGAGGGATACACCAAGGCAAACTATACCCCGAAGCCCGAAAACCAGTATCCTGATGTCTACAAGCAGAAACCCCTCAAGGCGATTATGCACCAGAGGGTGGGGTGGTATGTCGCCAAGAGCGGCATCCTCCTTGCCACAGGCAACTACGGTGTGGCACTCGACCGTAAGGACGATCCCAATGACGGCAACGGCATCGGAAGAGTCGTCAGGGAGGTGAAGAAGGACGGCACTCTCGGTCCTATCTATTTCATCTACTACAACCACGGCTTCAACGAGAAGAATACCGCCTATCCCCATTTCAAAAAGGCTTCGAAGGCCGTTAGAAAGGCATGCGAAGAGATGCTTGCCAATCCGCGCTACCGTATGCAGTGGGCTGAGGAGGCCGACAGGGGCGACACGCTCATTCCCGTCAAGAACAGCTACAAGGCATACTGCGACTACACCCTGCCCGACGGTAGGATAGCCTGTCTCTGGAAACACGCCCTTACCTCGCTGAGCCTTGACGGTGGTAATACATATACTACCACGGCAAGAGCCCTTGGCTTCGTCAACAGCAATGCCAAGATATGGGGACAGCGACTCACCGACGGTACCTATGCCACGGTGTATAACCCCTCTGAATACCGCTGGCCGTTGGGCATATCGCTCAGCAGCGACGGACTGGAGTATAAGACACTCAACCTCATCTGCGGTGAGGTGCCCGCCGAACGCTATGGCGGCAACTATAAGAACCGCGGCCCGCAGTATGTCCGTGGCATACAGGAGGGCAATGGTGTGCCTCGCGACTCCGACTTGTGGGTAAGCTATTCCATGAACAAGGAAGACATGTGGGTGGCACATGTGCCTGTGCCCGTCAGGACAGAAGCCGCAGCCCATGCCGACGATGACTTCGCCAAGGCTGCCACACTTGCCGACCTCAAGGACTGGAATATCTATTCCCCTCTCATGGCACCAGTGTCGCTCGACGGCGAATGGTTGCAGTTGAAGGATGAAGACCCCTTCGACTATGCCGTGGTGGAGCGCAAGGTGCCGGCAACGAAGAAGTTGCAGGTGGGCTTCGACCTTCAGGCTTCGCAAAACACCAACGGTACGCTGCAGATGGAGTTCCTCGACGAGAAGGGAACTGCCTGTACCCGTATCGAACTGACACATGACGGTATGCTACGGGTGAAGAACGGTGCCCGCTACGGGAACGTGATGGCTTATCAGCCTGGACAGACCATGCACCTCGAAGCCACCCTCGATGCAGCCCACAGAGAACTGAACCTCACTGTCACGGCACAGCAGGACGGCAAGGAGGTGAAGAAGTCTACACGCCGCATCTTCTTCGCACCGGTACACAGCATAGAGCGCATCAAGTTCCGTACCGGAGAACAGCGCACTTTCCCTACTATCGACACACCTGCCGACTGGTATGGTACACTGCCCCATGCAGGAGATACAGATACGACAGCCGTCTATCGCATCGCACATTTCAAGACACAGAGTCTCGATGCCGATTCCACCGCTGCCGTACTTCATGCCGACGACTACAAACACTATGTCGACTACTTCAACACGATGGAGCCGGAGGCGATAGCCACCGTCGACAGCAAGGGAAATCCCATCCTCGACGACAAGGGCAAGCCCGCCATGGATGAGAAGGCGCAACAGAAATATGCTGGCGCCACACCAGCCATCCCCAATGCCAAGGCATGGGAGTGGATGGAACAGAACGTACCCCTCTTCGACTGTCCACAGCGTGACATCGAACAGATGTACTACTACCGTTGGTGGACGCTTCGCAAACATATAGAGAATACCCCCGTGGGCTATGCCATGACCGAGTTTATCGTGCCGCGCAACTATGCCGACAAGTACAACCTTATTTCTTCGGCATTGGGCCACCACATACACGAGAGCCGTTGGTTGCGCAACCCTGCCTACCTTGACGGCATCCTCAACACATGGTATCACGGCAACGACGGCAAGGCGATGGGCAAGTTGACGGCATACAGTTCGTGGGCACCCGCCTCGGTGTGGAGCCGTTACCTCGTTGACGGCAGGAAGGATGCCGCCGTGAAGTTGCTCGATGACCTCGACTGGGAATATCGTCAGTGGGGCATCAAACAGTGGAAGAACGGACTCTACTGGCAGTATGATGTGCGCGACGCCATGGAGGAAACCATCAGTGGCGGAAGGCGCGAGAAGAACGCCCGTCCCAGCATCAACAGTTATATGTACGGCAACGCCCGTGGCATTGCGGCGATAGCACGCCTTGCCGGAAAGGACGATATGGCAAAACGTTACGATGCTACTGCCGACACCCTGAAGAACCTTGTGGAACACAACCTCTGGGATGCCACCCAACAGTTCTTTGAGGTCTATAAACCAGCAGAGAACGAGGTGAAGGCTGCCAAACCTACTGGCGAGAACACCCGTTCGGCACAGGTGAGAGAGGCGATAGGCTTCCTGCCCTGGTACTTCGAACTGCCTGCCGACAATGCCACCTTTGCTGCGGCATGGCAACAGGCTGCTGACGAGAAGGGCTTCTCTGCTCCCTATGGACAGACGACAGCCGAGCGCCGTCATCCGCAGTTCCGCACCCATGGTGTGGGAAAGTGTGAGTGGGATGGTGCCGTATGGCCTTTTGCCACAGCACAGACGCTCACTGCCATGGCAAACTACATCAACGACTACAGTGTGCGTCCTGCTGCCCTCGACGGTAAGGCGGGAACGCTCGACATGGACAGCCTCTACTTCGCCGAGATGGAGAAATATGTGCAGAGCCAGAGTCACCGCGGCAAACCATACATTGGAGAATACCTCGACGAGACGACAGGCTATTGGCTCAAGGGCGACCAGCAGCGCAGCCGCTACTACAATCACTCCACCTTCTGCGACCTTGTCATCACTGGTCTCGTGGGTCTTCGCCCCCGTGCCGACCGCACCATAGAGGTGCGCCCCATCCTGCCAGAAGGAAAATGGAACTATTTCTGCCTCGACGGCGTGCGCTACCATGGTCATGACATCACCATCCTCTACGACAAGGACGGTTCACGCTACCATCAGGGCAAAGGCCTCCAGGTACTCGTTGACGGTAAGTGTGTGGCTCGCCGCGATAACATCGGCAAGCTGATAGCAAAAGACGTACTTTGAAAGGTAAAAAAGTAAAAAGGTAAAAAGGTAAAAAGAGCTAACGCCACAAAGGCTGTTGTCTTAACTCCTTAACTCCTTAACTCCTTAACTTCTTTAACTCCTCATCCTTTAACTCCTTAACTCCCCATAACAAATAATGAAGAAAAAGATATACCTTTATATATTATTAGGACTTTTGGGCATGACACCATTGCATGCCCAGAAGTCCTCTGCCATTAATGGAGATGAGGTGCAGTGGATCGGTGCCATCACGGATGCCGATGCCCACATACCGAGCAACCGCAACTATATCGGTACCGGCACACTCAATGCCAAGGGAAAGCCCGACTGGAAGGCGACAGCCCCCCTGTCACAGCGCAGTGTGTGGCTGCGCCGTGAGGTGAAGTTGCCGTCGGCAGTGACACATGCCACCATGCAGATAGCAGGACTTGGCTTCTACGAGTTGAGCATCAATGGGGCGAAGGTGAGCGATGCCGTCTTTGCGCCCCTGTGGAGCGACTACGACAAGACCGTGTTCTACAACACCTACGATGTCACCTCCCTTCTGAAGAAAGGGCGCAACCAACTACTTGTGCTCCTCGGCAACGGATTCTACAACGAACAGGGAGGACGCTATTCCAAGATGAAGGTGTCTTACGGACCGCCCACACTGCGCTGTGTGCTCCATGTGCAGCTTGTCGACGGAAAGAGTGTCAACGTCATGAGCGACGGCACATGGCAGTATGCCCCCAGCAGCATCACCTTCAACAGTATCTATGGCGGTGAGGATGAGGATGCACGCATCACCCCTTCTTCCGCTTCGTGGCAGAAAGCCGTGGTGCAGCAGGGACCACACGGTGTGCTGCGACCACAGATGGCGGCACCAGTGAAACAGATGGAGACCTTCGCCGTGAAGAACCGCCACAACCTCACCCCACAGCAGATAAGCAGTGCCTCCACAGCCAAGCATACCTTGCCGGAGGGAACCTTTGTCCTCGACATGGGGCAAAACCTCTCGGGCTACCCGCAGATCAAGGTGTCGGGAAAGGCAGGACAGCAAGTGCGCCTCTACCTCTCGGAAACCCTTACCCCCGAAGGTGCTTGCAACCAGAAACAGACGGGCAGTCCTTACTATCTCACCTATACGCTCAACGGAAAGGGAGAGCGCAGTGCCGACGGCAAGCGCATAGAGACGTGGCATCCGCATTTCACCTATTACGGTTTCCGATACATCCAGGTGGAGGGAGCTGTCATGAAGGGCGATGACAACCCTGACAAGAAACCAGTCATCGAGGACATACAGTCGTGCTTCGTCTATAACTCGGCAGCAAAGACGGGAGATTTCTCCTGTTCCAACAATCTCTTCAATGACACCTACCGACTCATAGACCGTGCCGTACGCAGCAACTGGCAGGGAGTATGGACCGACTGTCCCCATCGCGAGAAGTTGGGATGGCTTGAGCAGGACTGGCTCAATGGTGAGGGACTGGTCTACAACTACGACTGCCGTGCCATGATAGAGCAGACCATGCAGAATATAGCCGATGCACAGCATGACAACGGTGCCGTGCCTACTACGGCGCCAGAGTATATCTTCTTCAAGGGGAAATGGCTCGACCCCTTTGCTGAATCTCCGGAGTGGGGTGGGGCGTTGGTGGCTCTGCCGTTCCTCTACCTCGACCACTATGGCTCGGACAGTCTTGTGAGGAAATACTATGCACAGATGAGCCGCTATGTGGACTATCTACACACCAAGGACAGTTGCATGATTCTGAAACAGGGACTCGGCGACTGGTATGACTATGGCAAGGGACGTTCCGGCTTCTCTCAGAATACGCCCATGCCACTCGTCGCCACGGCACATTACTATCAGTGGACAAGATTAGTGCAGCGTGCTGCTGCCATCTGCGGACGGACAGCCGACGCCAACCGCTATGCCCTCCTTGCCATGGATATCCTGCAGGCATTCCGCAAGGAGTTTATGCATGAGGAGAAAGACAGTAAGGGACAGGTGGTCGGCGTATACTTCGGAACAGGCAGTCAGGCTTCTGATGCCATCCCCCTCTGCATGGGATTAGTGCCGTCAGCATACCGAGACCTTGTGCTAAAGCATCTCGTGGCAGATGTCCATGCCCATAACGACCGCCTCACGACAGGAGATGTAGGCAACCGCTACCTCTTCCAGGCACTCATAGAGAACGGATATGCCGACCTCTGGTATCGTATGCTCGACCACGACGGGGTGCCAGGCTATGGCTTCCAGATAAGTCGTGGCATGACGACGCTCACAGAACAGTGGAACCCCGAGATGGGGGCTTCGATGAACCACTTCATGATGGCACACATCAACAACCACCTCGTTCCCGACATCGTGGGCATCCGCATACATGAAGGAAAGGTCACCGTGGCACCCAAACCCATGGGCGACCTGACGTGGGCAAAGGGACGTGCCGCCCTTCCTGATGGCAAGACCGTAGAGGTGGCGTGGAAACGCATGACAGGAGACAAGATAGAGGTGACGGTGACTACCGCCGCCGATGTAGAATATCAAATCATGATGAAAGATGAAAAAGGTAATATGTATGGCGGTCATCGCGGCAGCCATGTCTTTGTCGGCACAAGCGCAGACTAAGGAAAAGGCTCTCGCTGCTTCCGCCAATACTTACGAGGGACACTTCACCCGTTCGCTCCACGATGTCATGGACGATGTGGCGAAGCGCTGGGGCGTGAAGTTCAAATATAATGTGGACACCGTGGGCAGGCAGTTGCCCTATGCCGACTTCCGCATACGTCCTTACTCGTTGGAGGAGACGCTCACCGCCATCTGTCGTTACTTCGACTTCAACTGGTGGAAACAGAGTGGCAATCTCTACAAGATCAAACCCTATGAATATCCCCGTCGACATACAGAAGAAGGGGAAAAGATGCTGACGTATCTCTCCTCGCTCTATAGCGACAAGGCACAGTTTGAGGCACGCCGTGACAGTGTGCGCCGCGAGGTGCGTGAAATCCTCGGAATAGACTGCTACAAAGACTCGCTCGTCCATGCCAAGCCCGTTCTCGGGAAGGTACGCCGCTATGATGGTTATACGGTGCAGAACATCTGTATCGAGACACTGCCAGGCGAGCACCTCTTCGGTTCTATCTATACACCGGCATCACGGGGAAAGCATCCGCTCATCATCTGTCCCGACGGACACTTCGGGGGTGGGCGCTATCGTGCCGACGAACAGCAGCGGCTTGCCACCCTTGCAAGGATGGGAGCCATCTGTGTGGACTTTGACCTCTATGCGTGGGGGCAGAGTGAGAAAGAATATGGTCGTGAGGCTCACCAGACGGCACGTGCTCATGTGATACAAGCGCTGAACGCCGAGGTGTTGCTTGATTATATGTGGGACAATCGCAAGGACGTGGACCGTTCTCGCATAGGTGTCAACGGTGGTAGCGGAGGTGGTACTCACACCATCCTGCTCTCTGTCCTCGACCCGCGTATCACAGCGGCAGCACCTACCGTCAACCTCGCTTCACACTTTGATGGTGGATGCCCCTGTGAGAGTGGAAAGCCCATCCAACTGGCTGGCGGCGGTACGTGTAATGCCGAATTAGCGGCTTTCTTTGCACCCAAACCGCTGCTCGTAGTGAGCGATGGCGGCGACTGGACGGCATCGGTGCCTTCCTTGGAGTTCCCCTTCCTGCAGCGTGTGTATGGTTTCTATGGGGCTAAAGACAAGGTACAGAATGTCCATCTGCCCAAGGAACGCCACGACTATGGAGTGAACAAGCGCAAGGCAAACTATGAGTTTTTTGCCAAGGTCTTCGGTCTCGACCTCTCCAAGTGTGACGAGAATAAGGTGACTGTAGAAAAACCGGAAGTGCTGCAGAGTGCTGTGCGATGACGACAGAATGTGACTTTGTGCGTCATATTAGAAAGGTTACGAATGACAACAACTTTGACTTCTGAACATAAAAATACGAATCCAACAATGAGAATATACAAGACTCTTTCACTGCTACTGCTGCTATGTAGTCCACTTGCTGCCATGGCACAGGAGTATAAACTCTGGTATGACAAACCGGCTCTCGTATGGACTGATGCGTTGCCTCTCGGCAATGGTAGGTTGGGAGCGATGGTGTATGGTGTGCCAGCGGCAGAACGGTTGCAACTCAACGAGGAGACTATCTGGGCTGGGCAACCCAACAACAATGCCAATGCCAATGCCAAGGAGGCACTGCCCATCGTACAGAATCTGATATGGCAGGGAGAATACCGCAAGGCGCAGGATATGTGTACCTCGCAGATCATGTCTGCCACCAATCATGGTATGCCTTACCAGACCTTCGGTAACGTCTATATCTCGGCACCGGGCATGGATGGATATACGGACTATCGCCGCGAACTGAATCTTGACTCGGCATGTGCCGTCACGTGCTGGACGGCAGGTGGCGTGAGGTATCGCCGTGAGGTAATCACTTCCTTTGTTGACAATGCCGTCATCGTACATTTCACGGCAAGCAAGCCACGCAGCATATCCTTCAATGCCAACTTTACCTCTCCCCATGATGATGTCATCATCCGTACCGATGGTGGGGAGGCAACTCTCGAAGGGGTGGCTTCCAAGCACGAGGGACTGAAAGGGAAGATACGCTTCATGGGACGCATGGCGGCTCAGGTGAATGGAAATGGTGCCTCGCAGTCGTGTCGCGATGGTGTCGTGACCGTAAAGGATGCCGACGAGGCGATACTCTACATCACGATAGCTACCAACTTCGTCAACTATAAGGATATTTCCGCCGACGAGGTGAAGCGGTCCAAGGACTTCCTCCACTCTGCCATGCAGCATGATTATGCTCAGCAGAGGGCGCAACATGTGAAGAAGTTCCAGAGCATGATGCACCGTAACTCCCTCTGGCTCGGTGAAGACAAATACGCCAACCTTCCCACGGACGAGCGTCTTGTGAACTTTGCTTCTCATGACGACAACTATCTCGTGGCTACTTACTACACCTTCGGGAGGTATCTCCTTGTGTGCAGTTCGCAACCGGGTACGCAACCTGCCAACCTGCAGGGTATCTGGAACGACAAGATGTTCCCGTCATGGGACAGTAAGTATACCACCAATATCAATTTGGAGATGAACTACTGGCCAGCAGAGCCTACCAACCTTGCCGACCTTAACGAACCGCTCTTCAGACTCATCCGTGAGGTGAGCCAGACCGGAGAACAGTCGGCTGCCACCATGTACGGAAAAGAGGGATGGGTGTTGCACCATAACACGGATATCTGGCGAGTGACTGGTGGTATCGACAAGGCTGCCTCGGGTATGTGGATGACAGGTGGGGCATGGCTCTCCTCTCACCTCTGGCAACACTACCTCTATACGGGAGATAGGGATTTTCTGCAGAAGGTGTACCCCATCATCAAGGGGGCTGCTGTCTTCCTGCAGCAGATGCTCGTGGCAGAACCAGAACACGGTTGGCTTGTTATATCTCCGGCAGTGAGCCCAGAGAATATTCATCCCTCCAAGGATGGAAAGATTGCCATGAGTTATGGCACTACGATGGACAACGAACTGCTTTATGAACTCTTCCATACGGTGATAAGGGCAACGGAGATTCTTGGTAAAGACCAAGACTTTGCAGCTCAGCTCAAGGAGACGCTCGGTAGGATGGCTCCCCTACTGATAGGAAAATGGGGACAGTTGCAGGAATGGATCAAGGATTGGGATGACCCGGAGGACAACCACCGTCATGTGAGTCATCTCTATGCGCTCTATCCAGGCAACCAAATAACGCCGACGGCTACACCCGACCTCTTTGCTGCGGCACGTACGTCGCTCATACATCGTGGAGACCCCAGTACGGGGTGGTCTATGGGATGGAAGGTGTGCCTATGGGCAAGACTCCTCGACGGTAACCATGCCTACAAACTCATACATAACCAGTTGGCACTTACCGACGACCACTTCGTGGCTTATGGTACCAATAAGAAGAAGGGTGGTACCTACCGAAACCTCTTCGATGCCCATCCGCCATTCCAGATAGACGGTAACTTCGGTTGTACGGCAGGCATCGCCGAAATGCTCATGCAGAGTCATGACGGATGCGTAAACCTCTTGCCGGCATTGCCCGATGCATGGAAGACGGAAGGTAGGGTGAAGGGACTGCGTACACGTGGCGGTTTTGTCATCGACGAGATGGTGTGGAAGAACGGTAGGATTACTTCTCTTAAGATTTCCTCTACTCTCGGCGGCAACCTCCGTCTGCGCCTGCCGATGACAATAAAGGGTCTGAAGAAAGCTAAGGGAAAGAACACCAATCCTTTCTTCCAAAACTTCGAGACTGCTCCTGTGCAGAACCACTCGGAGGTGAAACAATACACTCCTGCAATCCCCCAATCCTTTACTTATGACATCGCAACCCGAAAGGGACAGACAATAGTCTTTTAAAGGTAAAAAAGTAAAAAGGTAAAAAAGTAAAAAGGCATGCGCCGTTGAAATATGGAAATATGGAAATATGGAAAAATGGAAAAATGGGAAAATGGAAAGGCATGCGCCACAAAAACTGTTGTCTTAACTCCTTAACTCCTTAAACTCCTTAACTCCTTTAACTCCTTAACTCCTCAATAAAAATATTAGCAATATGAAAAAAATACTCATGACCTTGGCATTGGCTTGCTCGCTCTCTGCCGCTTATGCTGCCGGAGGTAACAAACCTTGGGATAACGGCAAACTGAAAGTGTCTTCCAACCAGCGTTTCCTGCAGACAGAGGATGGAACACCATTCTTCCTCCTCGGGGACACGGGATGGCTTCTGCCAGAACGCCTCGACAGGGCTGAGGCGCAGTACTATCTGCAGAAATGCCGTGCTGCAGGATTCAATACAGTATTGGTACAGGTGGTGGACGATACACCGGCGTATAATATCTATGGACAACCGTCGCTTACGGCTGGATGGGATATGACAAAGGCTGACCCTGACGGGGTGTACAGTTACTGGGATCATCTCGACTATATCATCAAACTGGCTGAGCAGAATGGTATCTATATCGGTATGGTGACGGTATGGGGCTCACAGGTGAAGGCGGAAAAAATCAATGCCGTCCAGGCGAAGGCTTATGGTAAGTTCCTTGCCGAACGCTATAAGAACGCACCCAACATCATCTGGATTATGGGTGGCGACATCCCTGGAGATGTACACCCTGAGGTGTGGGAGGCACTTGCCACTACGATCAAGGGGATTGACCACAACCACCTCATGACTTACCATCCGCGTGGACGCTATACTTCTGCCAAATGGTGGAGTAAGGCGAAGTGGTTGGACTTCCATACTTTCCAGAGCGGACACCGGAAGTATGGGCAGCGCATGGGCAACAAGGACTATCCTATACCTGACAACACCGAGGAGGATAACTGGATGTATGTTGACTCGACATGGGCTTATAAACCCATCAAACCTGTCTTCGATGCCGAACCGAGCTATGAGGATATTCCCAAGGGACTGCATGACCCCAACGAACAGAGATGGCAGGACTATGATGTGAGACGATATGCCTACTGGAGTGTCTTTGCCGGTTCGTGCGGTCATGTCTACGGGCACAATGCCATCATGCAGATGCTCAAACCGGGATATCCCACCAGTTATGGTAGTGACGGAGCGGAGAAGTCGTGGTATCAGGCACTCAACGACCCTGGCTTCAACCAGATGAAGTATCTCAAGGACCTGATGCTTACCATGCCTTACTTCGACCGTGTGCCAGATCAGTCTGTCGTCGTGGGAAAGAACGGGGAACGCTATAACCGTCTGCTTGCCACAAGGGGCAAGGATTATGTCATGGTATACAACTACAACTGTGTTCCCATGAAACTCGATCTGCGGAAGGTGTCTGGAGACAAGAAGAATGTGTGGTGGATGGATGCCTCTGACGGTAGTCTGCTGTACATAGGGGAGTTTGACAACAAGGTCATCACCTTTGCGCCGCAGAAGGCTAACCGTGCCGTGAGCGATGGTGTCTTTATCGCCATAGACAGCACTAAGGACTATCTCACAAAAGACCAAAAGCAGATTGCCGACAGAAGTATGGCAGGCAAGAAGAGAGACCTGAACGAGTAATGAGTGCAGAATGTGCGATGGCTCATCGCACTTAAAAATGAGAAATTTGTTATGAACCATATTTTTTATAGTCTGTTGCTTGCCGCTGCTGTGGCTGGTACGGAGATGAAGGCCGCCAATGTTGATGTGGTGCAGATGCGCACGGAGAACCGAGTCAACCCGTTAGGCATAGGTACTGCTACTCCACATTTCTCTTGGCAGATAACCTCTTCCAAGAAGAATGTGATACAGACGAGCTACCGCATCATGGTGGCTACGTCAAAGGAAAAACTTGACAAGGGCGAGGCTGACCTTTGGGACAGCGGGGAACAGAAAAGCAGAGAGCAACTCTGGATAGCCTATCAGGGAAAAACGCTACTGAGCGGCGCTGAGGCTTACTGGAAGGTGCGTATCACCACCAACAAGGGTACTTCGGAGTGGACCGCTCCGCAGAACTTCACCATCGGACTTCTCGGTGAAACGAAATGGCGAGGGACATGGATAGGACTTGATGAACTCCAGCAGGGCGAACAAAGGGGTATGCACTCGCGTCTCGCTGCTCGATATCTGCGCAAGGAGTTCAAGGCTAAGGGGCAGATAAGACGTGCTGTCGCCTATGTGGCAGGCTTGGGCGTGTATGAGTTTTTCGTCAATGGCAAGCGCATGGGAGACAACCATGTGCTGCAACCAGCTCCTACTGATTATCGCAAGACGATCTACTATAATACGTACGACATTACATCGCTCCTGTCTCAGGACAATGCCAACGCTGTGGCAATCAAGTTGGGAAACGGTAGGTTCTTCCCTATGAGGCAGGAGAAAGCATACAAGACTCCCTTCTTCGGGTTTCCGAAGTGTCGCATCAATGTGAGGGTGGAGTATGCTGACGGAAAATCTGATGTATGGTCTACCGACAATTCATGGCGTCTGTCTTGTGACGGTCCTATAAGAAGTAACAACGAGTATGACGGTGAGGAATACGATGCGCGGCGTGAGATGACTGGCTGGAATATGCCGGGCTATGATGATAGCAAGTGGGTGAAGGCTGTGCGCTGTGCTCTGCCAGACGGTACACTTATGGCGCAACCTATGGTGGGCATGGAGGAGAAATCGTATGGTCATCCTGTTAGCATGAAACAGCGCCATGATACGCTTGTCATTGATTTCGGGCAGAACATGGCGGGCTGGATTGGCTTTAACGTGAGGGGCAAGCAGGGCGATACCATCCGGGTGAAGTATGCGGAGAAACTGAAGTCTGACGGCAGTCTTTATCTCGATAATTTCCGCAATGCTCTTTCTGAGGATGTGTATGTTTGCAATGGCAAGGAAAACGGTAAGCTGTGGCGTCCCGTCTTCTCTTATCATGGTTTCCGTTATGCTGCCGTCATAGGTATGAAAGGCGCAGTGAAAGATGATTTTACGGCTTTCACCGTGAGTGACAAGATGGCTGAGGCTGGTCATCTCGAAACCTCGGACACGACATTGAACAAGGTGTTGAAGAATGCCTGGTGGGGGATCTATAGTAATTACAAAGGTATGCCGGTAGACTGTCCGCAACGCAACGAACGCCAACCGTGGTTGGGTGACCGTACTGTAGGGGCCTTGGGGGAGAGTTTCCTTTTTGACAATGAACGGCTCTATAGCAAGTGGACGCACGATATCTGTGACGCACAACGTTCGGATGGCTGTATCCCTGATGTGGCTCCGGCTTTCTGGAACTATTATACGGACAATGTGACGTGGCCGGCTGCCTTGCCCTTTACTTGTGACATGCTGTATCGACAGTATGGTAATGTGCAACCGATAGTTGATGCGTACCCTTCCGTCAAAAAATGGATCAACCATATTTTAGAGGAGTATACTGATAAGGAGGGTATCGTGACGAAAGACAAGTATGGTGATTGGTGTGTCCCACCCGAAAAGTTGGAACTGATACACAGTCAGGATCCGAAACGGCAGACAGATGGAAAACTGATAGCTACTGCCTATATGATTCGTTGTCTGCAACTGGCAGAGCGGTTTGCCCGTCTGCAGGGCTTCTCTGCAGATGCCGAACAATGGACGGTACGCCGTTCTGCTATGGTGGAGGCTTTCAACAAACAGTTCCTTACCAACAGACAAGGTACGTCACGACGTCCGGGGCATGTGCTTTATCCTGACAGCGTGTACTATGGTAACAATACCTCTACCGCCAACCTCTTGGCTCTTGCCTTCGGTATCGTTCCAGAGGAATTGAGTAGTGATGTGGCGAAACAAGTGGTGAGAAGTGTGTGCGTCGATGCCAAAGAACATGTCAACTGTGGGGTCATAGGTATCTCGTGGCTGCTTCGAGGACTGAGCGACAACGGTTATCCTGAGGTGGCTTACCTCCTTGCCACGCAGAAGAAATACCCGTCGTGGGGCTATATGGCTGAGAACGGTGCCACAACGATTTGGGAACTGTGGAATGGTGACAAGGCTAACCCGAAGATGAATTCCGGCAATCATGTCATGCTGCTGGGAGACCTTCTCACTTGGTGCTACCAATATATTGGTGGTATCAGACAACAAGATGCTGACGGACAAGGGAATGTCAGTGTGGCATACCGCAATATCGTACTGAAACCGGAGTTTGGTATCCCGAACTGTGAATATGCATCTGCCGACTACGATACTCCGTATGGTAAGGTGAAGAGCCAATGGCGTAAGACCTTGCAGCATGTGGACTGGGATATTACGGTGCCTTGTAACACTACAGCTGATGTCTATCTACCAGACGGAAAGGTGGAGAAGGTGGGTAGTGGTGACTACCATTACTCGGTTGCTATTCCTACTCGCAATAAGGCGATAGTCAAGGATGAATTCCTCTATGACTATAGCGGTTTTCCGTCGGCTCATGCCTCTACCATCACCGAACTGAAGAATGGTGACCTTGTGGCTGCTTATTTCGGTGGTACGGCAGAGCGTAACCCTGATGTCTGTATCTGGGTGAGCCGTAAACCCAAGGGTGCCAAGGTGTGGGAGAAACCTATCCTCGCTGCTGATGGCGTGTTCAAGGTGGGGACAGCCGATGCGAAGATGGCTGGTCTGTCGGGTATCGACGAGAAGACAACTCCCGCTGATAAAGGTCCTGTCAAGGATGGTCAGCGACGCTTCTCTTTGCCTGCCACTTACCAGTATGACTATCGTTCGAGGTCGGCAAATGTCAAGACTCCTGATAACTTGAAGCGTAAGGCATGTTGGAATCCCGTTCTGTACACCATGCCCGATGGCGAGGTGTGGCTCTTCTATAAGGTAGGCTCTACTGTGAGCGACTGGACTGGTTGGGTGGTGAAGTCTAAGGATGGTGGTAAGACGTGGGGAGACCCAGAGGCGCTGCCAAAGGGATTCCTTGGACCTATCAAGAACAAGCCCGAACTGGTTGGCGACAGACTGCTCTGTGCGTCGAGTACAGAGGGGAAGGGGTGGAAGTTTCATGTGGAGATTTACGACTTGAAGACAAAGCAGTGGAAATATGTAGGACCAGTTGACGCGGAATTGGCACCTGCTACCATGGATGTAGACTCAGCCTCGGTAGATATGCTGCACCCTATATATAAGAAAGGTAAAGGACTGGCTCCCATCTATTGCATCCAACCCTCCATACTCAAGTTGGCTGACGGCAGACTGCAGGCTGTCATGCGTACTCGCAATGCGCGTATCGCATCTTCCTTCAGCAGTGATGGTGGTGACACATGGAGCAAAGTGACACTCCTCGATATAGAGAACAACCAGAGTGGAACGGATGCCGTAACCCTCAAGGACGGCAGACATGTCATGATATACAATAATTTCGAAACGCTGCCAGGTGCTCCCAAAGGTGTGCGAACGCCTTTGAGTCTTGCTATCAGTGACGATGGTACCCATTGGCGTCATCTGCTTACTCTCGAAGACAGTCCTGTCAGTCAATATTCCTATCCTGCCATCATTCAGGGGAAGGACGGAAAATTGCATTGTATCTATACATGGAGAAGGCAGAGAGTGGCATATCAGGAAGTCGACTTAAAGCAGTTAAAATGATCATTTGGAAGAATAATCATAGTTAAAAGTTTGTAATATAGTTAATAAAATATAAATACAAAGTGGTCGGACTGCAAAACGTATCGTTATACTAATAATAATGTGTACCTTTGCAGTCCGATTATTTCGGGGATACGCTTAGAGTCCCCATGGTAGGGCGTGTTAATAGTAGTACCTGTGGCCGGGTGCTATGGTTAGGGAATCGTCAGACCACGCATATGAGATTAAAAACGTTTTTTAGTAGTAAAATTAAAATTTAAAATGGACACATTAAGTTACAAGACTATTTCCGTAAACAAGGAAACAGCTAAGAAGGAGTGGGTCGTTATCGACGCTACCGACCAGGTTGTTGGTCGCCTCTGCTCTAAAGTTGCTAAGCTGCTCCGCGGAAAGTACAAGCCAACATTCACTCCACACGTAGACTGTGGTGACAACGTAATCATTATCAACGCCGCTAAGGTGGTGTTCTCCGGCAAGAAGGAGACCGATAAGGTTTACACACGCTACACTGGTTATCCTGGTGGTCAGCGCTTCAATACTCCAGCTGAGTTGCGCAAGCGTCCTGACGGAATGGACAAGATCCTTCGTCACGCTATCAAGGGTATGTTGCCAAAGGGTCGTCTCGGCCGTTCTTTGATGGACAACCTCTTCATTTACGATGGTACAGAGCACAAGCATGAGGCTCAGAAGCCAAAGGCAATTGATATTAACCAGTATAAATAATAAGGCATAATGGAAGTAATAAATGCAATTGGTCGCCGCAAGAGCGCTGTAGCTCGTGTTTACCTTTCAGAGGGTACAGGTAAGATCACAATCAACAAGAAAGATATAGAGACCTATTTCCCATCAGCAATCCTTCGCTATGTAGTAAAGCAGCCTCTGCAGTTGCTCGAAGCTGAGGGTAAGTATGACATCAAGGCTAATCTCGATGGCGGTGGTTTCACAGGTCAGAGCCAGGCTCTTCGCCTCGCTATCGCCCGTGCACTCGTAAAGATCGATGCTGAGGACAAGAAGGCATTGAAGGATGCAGGCTTTCTGACACGTGACTCACGTGCTGTAGAGCGTAAGAAGCCAGGTCAGCCAAAGGCTCGTCGTCGCTTCCAGTTCAGCA
>CAVCDC010000001.1:0-120577 GCA_963600865.1 Firmicutes bacterium CAG:103 | reverse complement strand
CATCATCAGAGATTGCCGTGATGGGTGCCAGCGGTGCCGTTGCCATCCTCTGCGGTAAGGAAGCCAAGGCAAAGAAGGAAGCCGGCGAGGACGTGAAGGCATTCTTGGCAGAGAAGGAAGAAGAGTATACAGAGAAGTTTGCCAACCCATATCAGGCTGCACAGTATGGCTACATCGACGATGTCATCGAGCCACGCAACACTCGATTCCGCATCTGCCGTGGTCTTGCACAACTTGCCACCAAGCGCCAGAGCTTGCCAGCCAAGAAGCATGGTTGCATGCCGATGTAAAGTGCAAATTATAAATTATAAAGTATAAATTATAATGGATAAGAACATTTATGCTGCTATTGCCATGGCACTCTATGAGTACCAGGGCAATAACGTACACGACAAGGAACCAGGCATCATCACCATCCAGCCACGTCAGACGATGTGGAACGCCAAGTTCCTCAGTTTAACAGCTAAACCATAACAGAAAAGAAATGAAAGAATTCAAATATACTATCGACGGTAAAGAATACAAGGTTCAGATTGAGGGTGTTGAGGGCAACATCGCAAGCGTGAATGTGAACGGCGAAGACTACAAAGTAGAAATGGAGAAGGAGGCGGAACCTGAGAAGAAGAAGGTTGTTCTCGGTCAGCCAGCTGCTGCATCCGACGATGCTGAAGCTACTCCTGCAGCCAACGTCAACACAGCCAACGCCGTGAAGGCTCCTCTCCCTGGCACCATCACCAGCATCGAGGTGGCAGTGGGTCAGGAAGTAAAGGCTGGCGACACCGTTGTCGTTCTCGAGGCCATGAAGATGCAGAACAACATCGAGGCAGAGAAGGACGGTAAGGTAACAGCCATCTGCGTAAAGCCAGGACAGGCCGTGCTCGAAGAGGACGCTCTCATTGTCATAGAATAACAGACTCTTTCGAGACTATAGATAGTTTCAAAGACAGCGATAAACATAAAAAGGAGAGGATAGACCATGTGTTAGGTTCTATCCTCTCCTTTTTTATTTTATACCTTTTTTATTTTTATACATTGAAAAGGCAAAACTTCTCAATGCCAATAAAGATCAAAGTTTGTTTCCCTCTTTAGGAAACACCACAACGGGTTGATATTTCTTTGCCTCCTCGAAATCCATCAAGGCATAGGCAATGATGATAACCGTGTCGCCCACCTGCACCTTGCGTGCCGCAGCACCATTGAGGCAGATGCAACCGCTACCACGCTCACCCTTGATAATATACGTCTCCAAACGCTCACCGTTGTTATTATCCACTATCTGAACTTTCTCTCCGGCAATGAGTTCTGCCGCATCCATCAAGTCCTCGTCAATCGTAATGCTCCCCATATAGTTGAGGTTGGCCTCTGTCACTGTCACACAATGGAGCTTACTCTTCAATACTTCTATCTGCATAATTACAAATCCGTATGTATCTTCTTTATCTGTTTGTACGGTTTACTTTAGAGTCTGTCGCCCATATCCTGTACGAGCAGACTCTTGTTATCATTTTTCGATTAGTCTTCTTCTAAGGTTTGTCTTCCGTCATCCCTTATATCGGATGTGATCTATCAGACGGATAGGAGTCTTTCCGCAATAGACCGTGATGCAGCCTACCACGTAGGGAGAATCATCCCAAGAACCAACAGCCCGCAGAGTATCTCCATCGACAATCTCGAAATACTCCACTTCCAAACCATCCACACTATTGATGTCACTCACCACTTTGTCATGTGTCTCTGCCACGCTATGGCTCTCCGCATAACCGACACTTTCCTTCAGTGCCGCAAAAATCTTGGGAGCGATAGCACGCTCCTCAGCCGTAAGCAAGGTGTTACGGCTACTCTTGGCAAGACCATCGGCGTCACGCACAATGGGGCATTCCACTATCTGTACATCAGAACCGATATACTTCACGAGTTGTTTGATGACAGCAATCTGCTGCCAGTCTTTCTCCCCAAAGTATGCACGCGTAGGGCGAACAATATAAAACAAGCGGCTCACCACCTGACAGACACCATTGAAATGCCCTGGGCGCTTAGCCCCTTCCATAACGGTAGACACCGGTGGGAACTCAAAGTGACGGGTGTCCTTTACGGGATACATCTCCTCTACTGATGGCGCAAAGACATAGTCAGCACCGCATTCCTCCAAAAGCTGGCAGTCAGCTTCGAGTGTGCGGGGATAACGGTCGAGGTCACCCTGGTCATTAAACTGCGTAGGATTGAGGAACACAGACACCACAGTGACACCATTCTCTTTCACACTGCGTTTCACAAGCGAAGCATGCCCCTCGTGAAGTGCTCCCATTGTCGGTACAAGACCTATCTCCTTTCCCTCCTTGCGAACATTGAAGAGTTCGTTTTGGAGATCTACAATCTTATCGAATACTTTCATCGTTAAATTACTTTTCGGGGTGCAAAATAACAACTTTTTTCTTAAATAAGAAAGAAATATCCTAAAAATATGCCAATAAGGGGTATGTTTTGAGTGATTTAGACAAAAAACTGCCTACATGTGAGTTTTTTTTTGTACCTTTGCACCTAATTCGAAAGAATACTAACAAATTATTATGGCAAAGAAAGTATTATTCATCAATCAGGAGATAAATCCTTACGTGGCAGAGAGCCACATGTCGGTGATGGGACGTGAACTGCCCCAGAAAATGCAGGAAGCAGGTTTCGAGATTCGTATATTCATGCCCAAGTGGGGCATCATCAACGAGCGACGAGGCCAATTACATGAGGTTATCCGCCTGTCGGGCATGAACATCATCATAGACGATACGGACCACCCCCTGATTATCAAGGTTGCCTCTATCCCTACGACACGCCAACAGATCTACTTCATAGACAACGACGACTATTTCAGCAGCCGCAAGATGGGTGTCGACGCCGAAGGAAAAGAATATCCCGACAACGGCGAGCGCGCCATCTTCTTCGCAAGAGGCGTATTGGAAACAGTGAAGAAACTGCGCTGGCAGCCCGATGTCATCATCTGTCAGGGATGGATGGGCGAGGTAGTACCGCTCTACATCAAGACAGCCTATGCGGAAGAGCCATCATTTGCAGAGTCAAAGGTCATCACTGCCCTCTACAATCATGGCTTGAAGGATTCTCTCGGCGACAACATGAAGGACTGCCTGGTATTCAAGAATGCCGACCACGCCCTACTTGACGGATACAACGAGCCCTTTACGCACGACGAACTGAGCAAACTTGCCATCGACTACAGCGATGCCGTCATCGAGGCAGAAAGTGGAGTTTCCGAAGCCCTCAAGGCTTATGCCACGGAAAAAAGAAAACCATTCATGGCATATCCAGGCGAAGACTTCAGCGAGGCATACAAGAACTTCATCAATGAGGTTTGCCCCGAAGTAGAAGAATAAAAGGGAAGAAAAGTTTCTTTATACAAACACACAAACAGCAAGTCGGGCTTCGTGCCCGACATCAGCATCACACTGAGGAAAATGAAACTATCCAAGTTATTATTACTCGTCATGACAGCCCTCTTTATGGCCTCATGCGATGACACTACCGAGAACATAGGCCATTCTGTCACCAACAAGATAGACGGTCTCTCCATCTCTGATGCCTCTTACAATGTCACCACAGAATCTCAGCTGCTTACCGACAACGTGCTGAGCAACAGCAGAAAGGGTATCATTGGCATGATGAGAGACCCTGAGACCAACACGTATGTCACAGCCGACTACATGACGCAGTTTGCCGCACTCCCCACCTTTGCCCTTGATACGTTGGAGTATATCAAAGCTGCCAACGGTGATTCGATAAAGGCCATGTCATGCTATCTCTTAGCAAACTACGAAACAACGTACGGCGACACCCTCGCCCCCATGACCATCACGACATACGAGATGAGCAAGCCCTTGGAGGAAGGAAAAAAGTATTACACGGACTTCGACCCCATAGAGGAAGGTTATATTGACACGGAAAACACATACCAGATCAATACAACCTACTCCCTGAAGAACAAATATACAAGGATTAGCCTCAACAAGCCCTACACGAAGGACGGGGTAACATACGACAACTATGGTACATACATCATGCAGATGCGCCTGAACCACCCGGAGTACTTCAAGAACTACTACCAGTTTGTACACCACGTATGCCCAGGCTTCTATCTGAAACATGAAAGCGGTGTGGGAAACATGGCAAAGATCAACACTGTCCGACTCTTGTTCAGTTGGAAGAGACAAAAGCAAGTAAAGTCGTACGACGGACTGCGTGATAGTATCGCTCGCGACACTTTAAGCTATGTCTTCTACGGTACAGAAGAAGTGTTGCAGGCCAACCATATCAACAACAACAAGAGTCGCCTCCAAGAATTGGTGGAAGACAACAGTTGTACATACATCAAGTCACCAGCAGGCATCATGACCATCGCAACACTTCCTGTAGAGGACATCATGAACGGACACGAGAAGGACACGCTTGCTTTGGCTTCCGTCACCTTCCCGAGGAAGAACAACGAGACGGATGACGTCTATGCCTTTGATGCCCCCTCCAATGTGCTAATGATTCCCGTG
Source organism: Firmicutes bacterium CAG:103 (assembly GCA_963600865.1). Classification (GTDB taxonomy): domain Bacteria; phylum Bacteroidota; class Bacteroidia; order Bacteroidales; family Bacteroidaceae; genus Prevotella. Next base: position 116,030 of record CAVCDC010000001.1, on the reverse strand, counting down.
GACAGTCTTACCTCTTTCTTTGAAAAAGGAAAAGTGACAGACTATCGCGTCTCTTACAGTTCGACATACAACACGTCAAGCAGTACGACCACCAAGAATGCATACACATTCCCCAACATCAGCAACCTGGTGACGGCGATGAGCAAGGTGCCTCAGAGCGCTCGTTCTGCCAACTGGAACAAGGTGGCGATCATTCCTGTCGACATAGACTATATCACTCGCGACGGCTACCAGTATGTCAACACCATCAGGCACGACATGGGACTCACCTCTGTCAAGATAGTCAAAGGCAGAGATACCTACGATTCGAGCCATAATCCTACTGGCGACATCCAGATCAAGGTAATCTACAGCAAATTCAAACAGAAGGAATAAGATTGACAAGAATGGGACAAGGATGGACAAAACCACCTTACACCTATTATATATATACCTATTATATATAGGGCGAAGAAAAAGATACTAACCACTTACTAACACTTCAGCTATGGCAGACAACTATTTGGAAAGCCATCGCGAGGAATACGAAGCAAGAAAGGCAGCATGGCTCAGAAAGAAGAAGCATTTCCCACGTCTGAAAGCCAAGGCTGCCTTTCCTCGTCCCGACGATGAAGCACTTTAGGCACAAAACATGCCACAATGACACCCCTGACACATCGCCAAGTCATACGACTGCTTGACCTGTGTCAAAAAATCGACAGCTTTCATACTTTTGTCACATTTTCGTTACGGCGTTTCAACAAAATGGCATTACCTTTGCACTCGAAAAGGTAAAGATTGAATAAAGGATAACGAAAACAAGAGGCCTCAAACGGAGGTCTCACAAAAGAAAGAAAGGTGAAAAGATTATGGTAACAATGATGATTATCTTGATTGTCGGCGCTATGGTAGCACAGGCAGTCGCAGTGAACAAAAAGATTGAAATGGGCAAATAAAGAAAACACACGATTGAGAAAGCCCACAGTATTAACAAACAAAAAAAGAGAAAGGATAACAATTATGAAAACAATGATTAACAACATCAAGAGAATGATCAACAACGTAGCTTGCAGCTACAAGTCAGCAATGAACATGTATGGCGAAGCCCTTATGAAGGGCTGTGGCTACGGTTGCGCATAAGACAGAAACAGAAAACATCCGATAACCAAGAGGCGTGCAGACAAAACAGTCTGGACGCCTCTTTTCGTTTACCTTCATCACACTCCCCCATCCCACTTGTAGACCTTCTCGACAAAAACAAAGGAAAACATTTGGAACTTTGCCCTATTTTGACTACCTTTGCAGCATGATGAGAATAGACATTATCACAGTATTGCCCGAGATGCTGGAAGGCTTCATCGGTGAAAGTATTCTGGCACGTGCCCAGAAGAAAGGACTTGCAGAGATACACCTACATAACCTGCGCGACTACACCTTAGACAAATGGCGTCGCGTGGACGACTATCCATATGGCGGAAGTGCCGGTATGGTGATGCAATGCGAACCCATAGACCGCTGCATCTCTGCCCTGAAGGCGGAGCGCGACTATGATGATGTGATCTATGTATCACCCGACGGAGAGAGATTCAACCAAAAGATAGCCAACGAGATGTCGCTACAAGGCAATCTCATCATTCTCTGCGGTCACTACAAAGGCATAGACCAACGCATCAGAGAGCATCTCATCACCCGCGAGATTTCTGTAGGCGACTATGTGTTGACAGGTGGAGAATTGGCGGCTGCCATCATCGCCGATGCGGTCATACGTCTTGTTCCAGGTGTCATCAGCGACGAGCAGAGCGCCTTGTCAGACTGTTTCCAGGATGACATTCTCGCTGCCCCCATCTACACACGCCCTGCCGACTACAAAGGATGGAAGGTTCCGGAGATACTCCTCTCTGGCAATGAGGCAAAGATCAGACAATGGGAATTGGACCAGGCGATGGAACGCACCAAACAACTGAGACCAGACCTGCTGCAGTAGAGGAGTGTGAGAAGCGATAGGAATCGAAGGAGTTGAGAGACAACACCTAAATCATAAAAACATAAAATTATGGAAAATTATGCAGCACTCCCCCAAGTGGGATTTGTAGAAGCCAATAAGTTGGCTCTTCAGAAAATCATTGAGTTCAAAGGAAGGACACGCCGTTCAGAATTCTGGTGGGCCATGTTGGGTATCATCATTGTCACACTTCTTACTTCCTGGATACCCGTTGTAGGAAGCATCGTGGCTGTCGTTGCAACCATCATGGAGATTTCACTTACGTTCCGACGTCTGCACGATACCAACCGCAGCGGATGGTGGATAGGCGGAACATACATCTTCAGCCTCGTTCTGTTAAGCTTCTTTTTTGCCATCTTTGGCACCGTAGTCATAGAGGCAATCAAAGACCCCTCATACGAACTTGACACCGCAGCATTTGCAGTCGCTAACATAGGAGCCCTCGTTGCATGGTGTGTCGGACTCTTTATCCTCGTCATCATTCAGCTTGTCATCCTCGTGTTCTGCTGTATAGACTCGGACGTCAACGCCAACAAATATGGTGAGAGTACTAAGTACCAGCCATTGATACCATAAAAGGCATCAGCCTTTTTTACCTTTTTACCTTTTTACCTTTTTACCCTTTTACTTTTTTACCTTTAAAAGTCTCTTGCAGAAGGCTTCACCCAACGTGAAGCCTTCTTCGTATAAACGCTCCAACTTATCGGTGTCCTTCTCAATACGTCCCACTTCCAATGGGCGCACAGGTCGGATGCACGTAATCTTACCTGCAGCCTCCAGGTCGTCAACCAACTGTATCTGCTCGTTGTATGACTTGTGCCGACGACTCAAAGCCACACGCAAGCGAGGATAATGCTTATATAAATAAGGTATCTTACGGTCCTTGCCTGTATCTCGCCATCCCTTGTTACGGGTTAAAATCACCACATTGTGAGCAAAGCCCTTGTCGATGGCATGCTGCACGGGGATGCTGTCAGCAATGCCACCGTCGAGCATGGGAATACCATCCACGGTCACTATCTTGCTCACGTAAGGCAGACTGCTCGATGCACGCACGATGTCAAGAGCGCGCTGTTTGTCATGCAACTCGGAAAGATACATTGGCAGCCCTGTCAGGCAATTGGTCGTTACCATCTCAAAAGTCGAGGCATACCTGAAATAAGTGTCAAAGTCGAAAGGAAGCAGCTGGTTGGGGAACTTATCGTAAAGCAACTCACGGTCGAAGATGCAGCCCTGAGTCACAAGATGACGTATACCGATGTACTGATAACGGGCAAGATAGTCGATATTAGAGATGCGGGCACGACGCGGTTGGCGACTGATGTACGACATTCCGTTACATGCCCCTGCCGACACCGCTACCACATAAGGGAAAAACAATTCGTGCTTCATAAAGGCATCAAGTACCCCACTGGTAAACACACCTCTCATGCCACCCCCTTCCAAGACAAGTCCTGTTTTTCTTATACCATCCATAATCTACATAATAAACATCCACAAGAATCTACTCTTTATGTCACACAAATGCCGAGTTTGTATTAATAATTTATAAATTCTCACTAAATATGCATTTTCGATTGCAAAGATACGCATTTTTTATAAAATAATTACTAACTTTGCGCCAAAATAAGAATAACTCTAAAAATATGTTTAGCAAGGATACATACATTATACGCCGCCAAGAGCTGAAACACCTTGTAGGCAGTGGCATCATCATATTGTTCGGAAACAACGAATCGCCTTGCAACTTCCCCAACAATGGCTACGCACCTTTCCGTCAGGACTCCTCGTTCCTCTATTATTTTGGACAGCAGCGTGACGGGTTGGTAGGCGTCATAGACATAGACAACGATATCGAGACCCTCGTTGGTGACGACATAGACATTGAAGACATCGTGTGGTATGGAAGCGTGGACAGTGTTCACGACCTCGCAGAACAGGTAGGCATCGCCAACACCGCCCCGATGAAGACGCTCAAGACCATCTGCAACAACGCTATGGCCAAGCGACGCAAGATACACTTCCTCCCACCCTACCGCTACGACATCAAGCTCCAGATATTCGATCTGTTGGGCATACACCCCAACCAGCAGAAGGACGAAGCGTCCATGCCGCTTATCAATGCCGTGGTGAAGATGCGCTCCACCAAGAGCCAAGAGGAAATAGAGGAATTAGAGAGGGCTGCCGTCATCGGCTACAAGATGCACACGACAGCCATGAAGCTCACACGTCCTGGTGTAACAGAAAAATATGTAGGGGGACAGGTAGACGGCATCGCCAACTCATACGGTGCCATGGTCAGTTTCCCCACTATCTATACACAACATGGTGAAATCATGCACGGCAACCCTTCACTCAGCATATTGGAAGCCGGAAGGTTGGCACTCTGCGACGCTGGTGCTGAAACCGTCAACAACTATTGTTCGGACAACACACGCACCATGCCAGTAAGCGGTAAGTTCACACAGCGCCAATTGGAGATATACTCCATCGTGGAAGCCTGCCATGACTACACACTGCAAGTGGCAAAACCAGGCGTGAAGTATGCGGATGTTCACTTTGCCGTATGCCGTCTCATGTTCGACCGCCTCAAGGAACTCGGTCTTGCCAAGGGTGACACTGAAGAGGCAGTCAAGGCTGGTGCACACGCCATGTTCCTTCCACACGGTTTGGGTCACATGATGGGAATGGACGTTCACGACATGGAAAACCTTGACCAGATCAATGTGGGCTTTGACGAAGAGGTACGCCCCAACTTGGAACAATTTGGCACCAACTGCCTACGCATGGGACGCCGTCTGCAAGAGGGATTTGTCGTGACCGACGAACCAGGCATCTACTTCATCCCAGCACTCATAGACGAATGGAAAGCCAAGAAGCACTGTGCAGAGTTCCTCAACTTCGACCTGCTTGAGACCTACAAGGACTTCGGAGGTATACGTATCGAGGACGATGTGCTCATCACAAAAGACGGATGCCGCTTTATCGGAAAAGACCGTATCCCTTACCACCCCAAAGACGTGGAAGACTATATGGCAGCCAACCGCTAAAAAACAACATTATTAATATAAAGAGAAGATTTTAATGAAGAAAACATTGATTGTTGCAGCCATGCTGGCACTCGTTGCCGGCGGTGCCAACGCCAAGACCTACAAGGCAGCCAAAGACTCGGCAGCCATTGCGAAGAACAAGCCTGTATTCTCTGTCGTAAAGGAACTCCCCATCACGACTGTCAAGGATCAGAACCGCAGCGGTACGTGCTGGGCTTACTCTACATTGAGCTTCTTCGAGAGTGAGATATTGAAGAACACTGGCAAGACTTACGACTTGAGCGAAATGTACGTTGCCAACAAGACATACATGGACCGCGCCACCATGGCAGTAAGAATGCACGGTGACGTAAGCTTCTCACAGGGTGGTAGCGCATACGACGTACTCTATGCTCTGCAGCACTATGGTATCGTACCTGAGACAGCAATGCCAGCTCCCGGTACTCTTACTGGTGACTCACTCGCCAACTTCGGTGAGTTCTTCAACGTGATGACTCCCTATGTAGAAGCCGTGGCGAAGAGCAGTGCCAAGAAGATTTCGACAGCTTGGAAGAGCGGTCTGCAGGGCATCATTGACTCTTACATCGGCAAGGCTCCTGAGAAGTTTACCTACGAGGGCAAACAATATACTCCACAGTCATTCTGCCAGAGCCTGGGTCTCAACCTCGATGACTATGTAAGCATCACCAGCTTCACCCACCACCCCATGTGGAGTCAGTTTGCTGTAGAGGTACAGGACAACTGGCGCTGGCCTATGAGCTACAACGTCCCGATGGAGGATCTTTGCCGCATCATAGACAATGCCATTAACAACGGATACACAGTAGCCTGGGGCGGTGATGTGACAGAAGACGGCTTCACCCGCAAAGGATTGGGTATTGCATACGACGTAAAGAAGGTTCGTTCCTTGTCAGGCACCGATGCCGACCACTGGTTCAAGCTCTCCAAAGACGAGAAGAAAGAGAAGTTTGACTCTCTCGGTGTCAACGCTCCCGAAGTTGTTCCTACACAGGCAATGCGTCAGGAAGCTTTCGACAACTGGGAGACAACCGACGACCACGGCATGCACATCTACGGTATCGCCAAGGACCAGAACGGCAAGGAGTACTACATGGTAAAGAACTCTTGGGGCGAATATGGCGACTACAAGGGAACATGGTACATGACAAAGGCATTCGTAGCATACAAGACCATGGACTATATGGTCAACAAGAATGCCATTCCTAAGGACATCCGCAAGAAATTGGGTATCTAAGACAACCCGAAAAACATAGAGACAAGGGACTGCGACAAAAGTTCGCAGTCCCTTATTTTGTTATTTTCATATAAAACATTTCGTATTGTGACAATATTTTTGTAACTTTGACGGCAAAATAAAAAACAACGAAATGCATTTCAAGTGGATTTATGACGCACCTACACCCGAAGAACAGAAAGCAGCCAAAGAACTGGGCGACAAACTAAGCATCAGTCCCATACTCGGGCAACTGCTCATCAAGCGCGGCATCACCACCGAATCTGCCGCCAAACGCTTCTTCCGACCACAGCTCTCAGACCTCATCAACCCGTTCCTCATGAAAGACATGGACGTGGCTGTAGACAGGCTCAATGATGCCATGGGACGTAAGGAGCGCATCCTCGTCTACGGCGACTACGATGTAGACGGATGTACGGCAGTGGCGCTGGTTTACAAGTTCTTGCAGCAGTTCTATTCCAATATAGACTACTACATCCCAGACCGCTACGATGAGGGATACGGTGTAAGCAACAAAGGCATTATGTATGCCAAACAGACAGGCGTGAAGCTTGTCATCATACTCGACTGTGGCATCAAGGCCAACGAAGAGATCGCCTACGCCAAGTCTCTCGGCATAGACTTCATCATCTGCGACCATCATGTCCCCGACGAGGTGATGCCTCCTGCCGTGGCTATACTCAACCCCAAACGTCCAGATGATCCCTTCCCCTTCAAACACCTGTGCGGATGTGGTGTAGGCTTTAAGTTCATGCAGGCTTTTGCCAAGGACAACAACATTCCCTTCTCTCGACTCATCCCCCTACTCGACTTCTGTGCCGTGAGCATAGCCGCCGACATAGTGCCTGTCACAGACGAGAACCGCATCCTCGCCTTCCATGGTCTCAAACAGTTGAATACCAACCCCAGCATCGGTCTGAAATCGATTATCGATATCTGCGGACTCAACGGAAGGGAAATCTCCATGAGCGACATCATCTTCAAGATAGGACCGCGCATCAACGCCTCCGGTCGCATGGAGAACGGTAAGTTGAGTGTAGACCTCCTTGTCGAGAAAGACTTCGCCTACGCTTTGCACATGGCAAAGCACATCAACGAATATAACGAACAGAGGAAAGACATAGACAAGCAGATGACGGAGGAAGCCAACGTCATCGTCTCGCGCCTTGAAAGCCAAAAGCACAACTCAAGCATCGTCCTATACGACGAAAGTTGGAAAAAGGGAGTCATCGGTATCGTGGCATCCAGACTCACCGAGATATACTTCCGTCCCACCGTCGTGCTGACACGAGACGGAGACATGGCTACAGGGTCTGCTCGCAGCGTGACAGGCTTCGATGTATACTCAGCCATCAAGAGTTGTCGTGACCTACTTCTCAATTTCGGAGGCCATACCTATGCAGCCGGTCTCACCATGAAATGGGAATACGTACGAGAGTTCCGCAACCGCTTCCAGCAATACGTGGAAGAGCACATCTCACCAGAGCAGACAGAGGCGATACTGCACATCGATGCCACCATCGACTTCAGAGACATTACCAAGCATCTGCACAATGACCTGAAACGCTTTGCACCTTTCGGACCGTGTAATACCAAACCCGTGTTCTCTACCAACGGAGTATACGACTACGGCACAAGCAAGGTGGTGGGCAGGGAACAGGAGCACATCAAACTGGAACTTGTTGACTCCAAGTCGAGCACCGTCGTCAACGGCATAGCCTTCGGACAAAGTGCATCAGCCCGTTACATCAAGAGCAAGCGCAGTTTCGACATTGCATACACCATAGAGGAAAACATTTTCAAGAAAAACCAAGTACAGCTGCAGATAGAGGACATTCGTCCCAACGAAGGGTGACATTTCCTGTTCCCCTTCCTCCTCTGCAGAAAGAAATCTTCAACAGGGCACAGGAGATGGACAAATACCAAGACATACTTCGCACCTACTGGGGGTACTCCGACTTCAGGGGCATCCAACGCAACATCATAGAGAGCATCGCTTCTGGAAAAGACACGTTGGGACTGATGCCCACGGGCGGAGGAAAGTCCATCACGTTCCAGGTACCTGCTCTTGCACAAGAGGGAGTATGCATCGTCATAACGCCCCTCATCGCCCTGATGAAAGACCAGGTAGCCCACCTCCGTGAGCGTGGCATCCTTGCCGATGCCGTCTACGCAGACCGTTCGCAACGAGAAAACCTCCAAATATTGGACAACTGCATCTTCGGTGGCGTCAAGATCCTCTATATCTCGCCAGAGAGGTTGTCCTCTCCCCTCTTCATTACCAAACTGCGCCACATGGAAGTGAGCTTCATCACGGTTGACGAAGCTCACTGCATCAGTCAGTGGGGATATGATTTCCGCCCTTCTTACCTACGCATTGCCGACATCAGAAAGGAAAAACCTAATGTGCCCATTTTGGCCCTTACCGCAACAGCCACACCAGAGGTGGTGAACGACATACAAGACAAACTGATGTTTGCCGAGCGCAACGTCTACAGCATGAGCTTTGAGAGACAGAACTTGGCATACATCGTCAGGGTTACGTCAGACAAGCTTAAAGAGATGGTACACATCCTGCAGTGTGTGGACGGAGCTGCCATCGTATACGCCAGAAGCAGGAGACGAACCAAGGAGACTGCCCTACAACTGAACGACTTCGGTATCAGTGCCACCTTCTACCATGCCGGTCTTGACCCTCTTGTCAAAGACGAACGGCAGAAGGCATGGCAGCGTGACGAGGTGAGGGTGATGGTGGCGACCAATGCCTTCGGTATGGGTATAGACAAACCGGATGTGCGGATTGTCATACACATAGACTGTCCAGACTCGCTCGAAGCCTACTTCCAAGAAGCAGGGCGTGCGGGACGTGACGGCAAGAAGTCTTATGCCGTTCTGCTCTACGACACCAGCGACGAGCGAAAACTACGCAACCGCGTAAACGACAATTTTCCAGAAAGACAACTGGTGCGGGATGTGTACGAAAAACTTGCCTACTTCTTTGAGATCGGTGTGGAAAGCGGAGCGGGAAAGACATTCGCCTTCGACATCGACAAGTTCTCATACACCTTCAAGTTTTTCCCTACCAAGGTGGATGCAGCTCTCCATATACTCGAACAAAGCGGCTACCTCCATTACGAAAGGGAACCAGACAACGCAGCAAGGCTCATGTTCTGTCTGGACCGCAACGAACTTTACCGTCTCGACTCTCTCTCCGCCAACGAAGACAAGGTGATCACGGCACTGCTACGCCTTTATGGCGGTCTGTTCACAGACTATGTATACATAGACGAGAGTCTTGTGGAACAAAAGACGGAACTCACAGGGCAACAAGTGTATATGATACTCAAAAACCTTGCCGCCCGCCACATTATATATTTCATACCCCGCCGCAAGACACCCTTCATCACCTACACAAGAGACCGTGTAGACGGAGACAAGGTCATCATTCCACCCGAGGTATGGGAACTGCGGCGTGAACAGTACTGCAAGCGCATCGAAAGCATGATAGGCTACGCCACAAACGACTATATCTGCCGTTCACGCCAGTTGTTGGCATACTTCGGAGAGGATTCACGAGAAGACTGCCACCAGTGCGATGTTTGTCTTGAACACAAGCCTGACACTTCTTCCAAACTTGAAACATACGAAAAAGCGAAGAAGGAAATACTCCTGTTGTTGGATGACGGCAACCGCCATCATACAGAGGAATTGCACGCTATCACCTTGCCTCAGCAAAGCATAGACTGCGCACTGCAAAACCTCATTGCAGAGAAATATATCCGAATAGAAGGTTCGTACATACAAAAGGGGTAATGTTGTCAAAAGCAAGAAAATAAAGCGGGTATTCCATAAGTCACACTATTGTGCTTATGAAACACCCGCTTAATATATATAAGAAGGGAATCTCTCTCTTACCAGAGTTCGAGACGCTCGCTCTCAGGGATAAACATCTTGTCACCCTTCTTTACGCCGAACGCCTCATACCATGCAGCGATGTGAGGGAGTGCACCATTGACACGCCACTCGCCAAGAGCATGAGGGTCACGCTTTACACGGTTGCGTATTTCCTTCTCTGTGATGTTCTGTCCCCATACACCAGCGTAAGCGATGAAGAAGCGCTGCTCAGGAGTGAAGCCATCCTTGTTCTTGAGAGGTTTCTTTGCCGTTGCCTCCTTGAAGGCGTTGAACGCAACCATCAAACCACCATGATCTGCAAGGTTTTCACCCAATGTGAAACGACCGTTGGCATTGAGGTCGGGAAGAACCTTGATATTACTGAAGAAGTCAGCATACAGGTCTGCACGTTTCTCGAAGCCCTTGGCATCATTAGGTGTCCACCAATCCTTCATGTTTCCGTCAGCATCATACTGACGCCCCTGGTCGTCAAAGCCGTGAGTCATCTCGTGACCAATCACAACACCGATGGCACCATAGTTGAATGCTTCATCAGCCTTGGGATCAAAGAAGGGATACTGCAGAATACCGGCAGGGAAACAAATCTCGTTGGTAGTAGGGTTGTAGTAAGCGTTCACCGTCTGAGGCGTCATCTGCCACTCGTCGCGGTCAACAGGCTTACCAGCCTTGTCATTGATATGCTTGTCATGAGCAAACTTGCGGCAAGCCATCACGTTCTCATAGAAGCTCTTTGAAGGATCGATGGTAAGGTTGCTGTAATCAGTCCACTTGTCAGGATAACCAATCTTGACATAGAACTTATCCAACTTGTTGTGTGCAGCAGCCTTGGTAGTATCACTCATCCAAGTCTGTGCGTCGATACGCTCACCCAAGCTCTTCTGCAGGTTGCGCACGAGAGTCTCCATCTGTTTCTTTGACGACTCGGGGAAGTAACGCTTGCAGTACATTCTGCCCAACGCCTCACCCATCTGCGACTGCACCTGGTTGGTGGCACGTTTCCACAAAGGATAGTCTTCCTGACGACCACTCATTGTCTTACCGAAGAAATCGAAGTTAGCCTCGCGAATCTCGTCTGTAAGATAGGCACACGAACCCGAGATGACATCCCACTCCATCAAAGCCTTGAGCGTGTTGGCATCTTCGACGGCGGTGATTTTGTCAAGTCCTGCCATAAAGGAAGGCTGACCTACGATAATATCCTGTATATAGTCGCTCTTGATACCCTCTGCATTCGCCAACTTCTCCAAAGGGATATTGGGATAATTCTGCTGGAATTCCTTGAGCGACATCTTGTTGTAGTTAGCCTGCGGGTCACGCAGTTCTGTCATGCTCTTGGAAACGAGCGCAACCATCGTCTCATGCTGGAACACAGCCTGTGCCTTCTTCTGTGCGTCACGGGCTGAGAAGCCATAGAGTTGGAACATCTTGGCAATGTACTTCTTGAAAGCCTCACGGATGGCAACAGTAGCCTCATCGTTGTTCACGTAATAGTCCTTCTGTCCGAGCGTAAGACCAGCCTGGTACACATTGAAGATGTTCATAGTGACATTCTTCTCGTCGGCACCGAAGCCACCAGCAAAACAAACACCATAACCATGGTCAGCATACTTCAGTTGCAACTGTTGGAGGGCTTCCTTAGACTTGGCAGCCTCTATCTCGTCGAGAACAGGCTTAACGGGTGCAATGCCAGCCTTGTTGCGGCTGTCCACATCGAGAGCCTGTTTGTAGAAGTCGGAGAGTTTCTGTTCTATAGTACCTTTCTTGTACGACTTCTTCTGCAGTTCGGTAAGGATGTCGTTGATGCGCTTGTTGTTATCTTCCTGCAACTGGTCAAAGCTACCAAAACGGCTGTAAGCAGCAGGCAACGGATGATTTTTCTGCCATCCGCCAGTAGCAAAGCGGTAGAAGTCTTCGGTGGGTTTCACCGTCTTGTCAAGGTTTTCCATGACAAGTCCCGATTTGTTCTGGGCTTCCATACCAAACGGCATGGCAGCCATAAGTACCATCGGGAGAATCGTTTTAATGTTCATCATACTTATTGTATTATTTAAATGATTATAGAATTGTTATTGTCATTCTATTTCGGGATTATCTCGTAGCAAAAGGGCGATATTCTTATCCATTCATCACCTCTTCGAGAGTCTCTGAAAGCAAGAGCCACTGGTCGTTCTCCTCGTCAAGTTTCTTCATGAGCGAGGTATACTCTGTCACAAGTTCCATATTGGTGGCATTCTCTGGTTTCATAAGCAAGGCATCTATCTCCGCCTTACGCTTTTCAAGTGATGCAATTCTCTGTTCGCACTCCTTTACAGCCTTCTCAGCCTTGCGTATTTTCTTCTGCTGCTCTTTGCGGTCGGCATAGTTCTGTTTTCCTGCAGAAACACCAGACGTTGCCTGTGCGGCAGACTGCTGTTTCCCGACAGCCTTCGCCACATCACCGCTTCCGGAATGCAAATCGGAAGAAGCATTTGCCTGCATGCTGTTTTCCTTGCCAGCAAGAGCCTGCTCCACAGTCTCTGCATTGTGAGCGCGCAGATAGTCATAGATGCCACCTAAGTGCTCACGTACTTGTCCTCCAGCAAACTCATAGACCTTGTCTACCAACGAGTCGAGAAATTCACGGTCGTGACTCACGATGATGGCGGTACCGTCAAAAGCCTTGATTGCCTCCTTAAGCACATCCTTCGACTGCATGTCAAGATGGTTGGTAGGCTCATCGAGGATAAGGAGGTTTACCGGTTCCAAGAGCAGGCGAATCATTGCCAGACGACTTCGTTCTCCACCACTGAGCACCTTGACATATTTTTCAGATGTCTCACCTCCAAACATGAAAGCCCCCAAGAGGTCGTTGATGCGAAGGCGCATCTCTCCGGTGGCAACTCGGTCTATCGTGTCAGAAATGGTAATATTCTCATCGAGCAACTGAGCCTGGTTCTGTGCAAAATAACCTATCTGCACATTGTGCCCCACCTTCAGTGTTCCATCAAATGGTATTTCACCCATGATACACTTGACGAGGGTAGACTTTCCCTCACCATTCTTTCCGACAAACGCTACCTTCTCCCCTCTCCGTATGGTAAGGTTGACATGGCTGAAGACAGTATGCTCACCATAGTCCTTGCGCACTTCATCGCAGATGACAGGGTAGTCGCCACTGCGCAGACAAGGCGGGAACTTCAAGTGCATCTGTTTGTTGTCCACCTCGTCCACCTCTATGGGCACTATCTTCTCCAACTGCTTGATGCGGCTCTGCACCTGCACAGCCTTGGTGGGTTTGTAACGGAAACGTTCTATGAAGTCCTTGAGGTCTGCAATCTCCTTCTGCTGGTTTTCATAAGCACGCAACTGTTGCTCACGACGTTCCTTGCGCAACTGCACATACTGGTCGTACTTGACTCGGTAGTCTTCCACCCTTCCGCAGGTAATCTCCAACGTGCGATTGGTCACATTATTGATGAATGCACGGTCGTGACTAACCAGCACAACCGCTTTAGCACTCTGTGCCAAGAACTGTTCCAGCCATTGTATACTCTCGATATCAAGGTGGTTGGTAGGCTCGTCGAGGAGAAGGACATCCGGTTTCTGCAACAGGATCTTTGCTAATTCTATACGCATACGCCAACCACCAGAGAATTCCTTCGTAGGACGGTCGAAGTCTGTGCGCTCAAAACCAAGTCCTGAGAGTGTACGCTCTATTTCTGCCTCATAATTTTCACCACCCATCATCATGTATCGCTCATGCTCCTGGGTAAACTTCTCCACAAGCGAAGCATAGGCATCACTCTCATAATCTGTACGTTCCGCCATCTCCCGTTGCATACGGTCGAGCTTCTCCTTCAGTTCTGTGTTGTGAGCAAAAGCCTTGCGAGTTTCCTCCTTCACGGTGGTATCGTCCTGTAGCTTCATCACCTGGGGCAAATAACCAATAGTGGTATCGTTGGGCACAGCCACAGTACCATCGGTAGGCTTCTGCAGTCCGCACAATATCTTCAGCATGGTAGACTTACCTGCACCATTCTTTCCTACAAGTGCGATACGGTCACGTTCGTTGATGACAAAGCTTACATCGTGGAACAGAGGTTTTACACCAAATTCCACCTTCAATCTTTCTACCGAAATCATTATTTCCTGTTCTTTGAAACCACAGAAAGGCAGCCCTTCAGAAAAGAACTGCCTTTCTATATGGAATTGTTGTCAACATGTCAATATCGTTGATACAAATGGCAAAAATGAGAAGCTGGGCTCCCTTTCAAGGCTCACACCTCGCTCATTAGCCAAAGTATACCATTACTTGATAATGCCTTCCTCAACAAATATCTGTTTCAGAATCTCGACAGCTTTCTCAACCTGCTCCTTATTGTGTGTAGCCATAAGGGCAAAACGCACCAATGTATCCTGAGGAGCACAAGCAGGAGGAATCACAGGATTGATGAATACGCCGCGATCGTAAGCCTTCTTGGTCACAAGGAAAGTCTTGTTGGCATCACGAACATAAAGCGGAATGATAGGACTCTCCGTCTCACCAATCTCAAAGCCCTCCTCACGGAAACGCTTCAAGGCATAGTTGGTAACATCCCAAAGATTCTCGAAACGCTCAGGTTCATTCTGTATAATATGAAGAGCCTCCAAAGCGGCAGCTGTGGCAGCAGGAGTATTGGAAGCACTGAAGATGTACGTACGGCAAGAATGACGCAAGAAGTTGATGGTATCCTTATCAGAAGCGATAAAGCCACCGATGGAAGCCAAACTCTTGGAGAATGTACCCATGATAAGATCCACCTCGTCGGTAAGACCGAAATGGTCACAAACACCACGTCCCTGCTTTCCGAACACACCAAGACCGTGAGCCTCATCCACCATGATAGAGCAGTTGTACTTGTGCTTCAACTCCACGATAGCAGGAAGATTTGCCAAGTCACCCTCCATAGAGAACACGCCGTCAACAACGATCAGCTTGACAGCCTCATGGGGAAGATTCTTGAGCACACGCTCCAAATCCTCCATGTCATTGTGCTTGTAATGCAATTGGGTCGCGAACGACAGACGACGACCGTCTACGATAGAAGCATGGTCACGGTCATCGCAGATAATATAGTCATTGCGACCTACGACACAAGCCAACACACCCTGATTGACAGAGAAACCAGTAGAGAAGCAAAGCGTCTCATCCTTGTGCATAAATTCGGCAAGTTCCTTCTCCAACTGTACATGAAGGTCGAGTGTACCGTTAAGGAAACGGCTACCGGCACATCCTGAACCATACTTGTCAAGAGCAGCCTTGGCAGCATCGATGACACGCTGGTCGTTGGTAAGTCCCTGATAGGCATTAGAACCGAACATCAATATTTTATGACCGTCGATGTCTGTCACCTCAGTCATCTGCTTACTTGTGATCTCACGGAAATAAGGATACACACCTGCTTCCATGTACTTCTGTGGTTCACGATAATTCTTGTATCTTTCTTGTAATTGTCCCATTTTTAATAGGTGTACTTTTATATTTTCTTAGTTTTCAAGGTGCAAAGATACAAAAAAAGACTAATATACCATATTTTTTTTCAAGAAAGTTATTTTTTAGCGTTTTTTTAGTGGTTAGAAACCTATCTTTAACCTAAAATTATTACTTTTGCAACTATAAAAGAAGAACAAGATATCCATATTGAAGACAATGAAGAAGAAGATTGTTTTTATCATGAACCCTATCTCTGGCACGGGGAGCAAAGCATCCATTCCGCAACTGATAGATTCCACATTGGACAAGAATCTCTTCGACTATGAGATAAAAACGACGGAGCATGCTGGGCACGCCTCCGAGATTGCCTCCGAGGCAAAGGACAAGGGCATAGACATCGTTGTTGCCGTCGGTGGAGACGGAACAGTAAACGAAGTGGCACGTGCCATAGTCCATTCTGGAACGGCATTGGGCATCCTCCCTTGTGGGTCTGGCAACGGACTTGCACGCCACCTCATGCTTCCCATGAACTTGAAAAAGAGCATAGAGATCATCAACCAGTGCGAGATACACGACCTTGACTACGGTGTAATCAACGGTTATCCGTTCTTCTGCACCTGCGGCATGGGCTTCGATGCCTTTGTGAGTATGAAATTTGCAGAAAGCGGCAAGCGTGGTCCTATAAGCTACGTAGAGAATGTGTTGCGAGAAGGTCTGAAGTACAAGCCAGAAACCTATACACTTGAAGACGAGACGGGCACCAAACAGTACAAGGCATTCCTCATCTCTTGCGCCAACGCCTCACAATACGGCAACAATGCCTACATTGCCCCACAAGCATCCATGAGAGACGGTCTGATGGATGTCATCATCATGGAACCGTTCGATGTGATCGAAGCTCCGCAAGTAAGTTTCGACATGTTTAACAAGACCTTGGACAAGCATTCTAAGATCAAGACATTCCGTTGTAAGAAGTTGCGCATCAGCCGCACTTCCCCTGGTGTTATCCACTACGACGGAGATCCCGTCATGACAGGAGCCGAGATAGAAGTTCACTTGGAAGAGAAGGGCGTAAAGATGATTGTCAATCCATGGGCTGACAAAAACATGAGAAAGCCCAATGTCGTACAGTCTGCCTTTGCCGACCTCTTCAACGACATCAACAACGTGCGCCAAGACATTAGCCGGCAGGGCAAGAAGATTGAAGCCCTCAGCAAACTGGTTCAGAACAAGCTGAACCTGTAATCACCCTCAATCATCATCTCTCAGTTTCGGCAGTGAAATATGATATCTCACTGCCACCAAACGGATGGCGCACACCACGACAAAGGCCGCCACTACCGTAATGTAGAGACTTACGCCAAATGCCGACAACGCCCAGTACACCACCCCTCCGAGGATGCACGCCATGGCATAAATTTCCTTACGGAAGATAACGGGCTCTTCATTGAGCAGCACATCACGAAGCACTCCACCAGCAGCGCCAGTGATACATCCCATGATGATCGCCACCCAGAAGGGCTGACCACACGCAAGGGTCTTTTGGATTCCAGCGATATTGAACAATGCCAGTCCCAACGTGTCGAACAGAAACCATGTATTGTCAAGACGCTTCACATAGTTATGGAACAAGATAACCACTCCTTGCGCAAAAAGTGTACAGACAAGATATATGGGGCTGAGCATCCAGAAAGGACGCACCCCCAACATCACGTCACGGCAAGTTCCTCCGCCGATGGCTACAGCGACACCGCAGACAAATCCTCCCAACCAGTCATAATGTTTGCTTGCCGCTAACCTTATGCCAGAAAGGGCAAAAGCAAAAGTACCAATAAACTCTATAAACCGCAACAGGTTTGACACAAATTCCGGGTCTTGACTTATCATTGTTTTCTTTCTTGTTTCTTATTTTATATTTTTCTTGCTTCTTAATATAATAATGTAGGGGCAACACACTTTTCCAAATCCACATAAACCTTACTCTTTAAACCTCTCTCCCCAACAGTTCAACATCCACTGGTAAAGTTTTTCCTCAGAGGGAGAATGTTGTGCATGCCAAAAGCGACAGTTTTTGAGTTGGTCGGGCAAATACTGTTGTTCCGTAAAATGTCCCGGATAGTCATGGGGATACTTGTAACCATCATGATATCCTAATTCCGCCATCAACTTGGTAGGAGCGTTACGGATATGGAGCGGCACTGGTTGATTGCCCGTCTTGCGAACCTCAGCAAGGGCAGCGTCTATAGCCAAGTAAGCACTGTTACTCTTGGGACTCGTCGCCAAGTAGACCACAGCCTCGGCAAGGGCTATACGCCCTTCAGGCCATCCAATCTTCATCACCGTATCAAATGCCGCATTGGCAAGGAGCAAGGCATTGGGATTGGCAAGTCCTATATCCTCAGAAGCACTGATTACCACCCTACGTGCGATAAACTGCGGGTCTTCGCCACCCTCAATCATACGAGCCATCCAGTAAAGGGCGGCATCAGGATCGCTTCCGCGAATGCTCTTGATGAAGGCAGAGATGATGTCGTAATGCATGTCTCCTTGTTTGTCGTAGGCAAGGGGATTCTGCTGCAGTTGGTTTTCTACTATTGCATCGGTAATGACAATGTCATCAGTCCCCGCCGACTCAACCACAAGTTCAAGAATATTCAGCAACTTACGGGCATCGCCACCACTAAAACGCATCATGGCAGCCGTTTCCCTCAACTCGATATGTTTCTTACATAGTTCTACATCCTGTTCCACTGCACGCTTCAGAAGTTCTTCCAAATCTG
Source organism: Firmicutes bacterium CAG:103 (assembly GCA_963600865.1). Lineage (GTDB taxonomy): Bacteria > Bacteroidota > Bacteroidia > Bacteroidales > Bacteroidaceae > Prevotella. Next base: position 97,597 of record CAVCDC010000001.1, on the reverse strand, counting down.
ACTTCCCGAGCGGTTTCAAGACATACAACTGACAACGGGAGAGCAACGGCCGTATCACTTCAAATGACGGGTTTTCCGTTGTAGCACCGATAAGGGTCACTATCCCCTTCTCCACGGCCCCCAACAACGAGTCCTGCTGGCTCTTCGAGAAACGGTGAATCTCATCAATGAAGAGAATGGGGGATGCAGAATTGAAGAAGCGCCCATTCTTGGCACGCTCTATCACCTCACGTACATCCTTCACACCACTCGTCACCGCACTCAACGTAAAGAACGGCACCTGCAGCGTCTGCGCCACAATCTGGGCAAGCGTGGTCTTTCCAACACCCGGAGGCCCCCATAGAATAAAGGAAGAAATGCGTCCAGCCTCAATCATCTTGCGCAAGACAGCCCCCTCTCCTACAAGGTGCTTCTGCCCTACATAATCGGAAAGGGAGCGAGGTCTCATCCTCTCAGCCAATGGTTCACTCATAATCTCTAAGATAATCTGTTTACATTCAAGTCGTGCAAAGGTAATCAAAAAAAATGAGACAGGCACAAAAGATGACAATTTTCCACAAAAAACATGCAGAAAATTTGGATATTAGAAATATAGTATTTACTTTTGCAGCCGTAAATAAAGTAATACAGAAACACCTCTATTATAAATAAGATTAGGTCTTAAAACACCATCATAAAAGAGAAAAAGATGAAGAAAGAAAAAGCTTTGACACTCAAGACGCTGACCAAGAGCGGAGCTTGGGACATTCAGGAAAACGACGTGTTCCGTCTATGGGAAGGAGCCGAAAAGGACTCCGATTTGAGAGACAACCAGAACCGTTACCTCGATGTCATACGCAGTGCCTTCGAAATAGAGGAGGTAAAGATAGACCGCCCCGAAGTCATTGACAAATACATTCTGCGCGGCTTTAAGATTGGAACATTCTACTTTGGTGACGGCAAGAAAAAATACGCCATCAAGAAACGTCCCATCATGCGCGTCACTGACCTGACCTACGAGAACATACGCCATATTACCGCCTCCAAGCTCATGGAGGTATTGGAGCGTAACTTCGGCGGCGGTTGGGACAGTCTTCCACAAAGTATCCAGGACATCATCCTGAGCGGTTTTGAAATCAGCACCACCACTCTCCCCAAAGACCGTCTCCACAAGGCTGGCGGTCTCTACGAGAAGAAGGTTGCCGATGGTTTTGAGGTTCTCGAAATCCCCAAGGGTACATGGACAGAAGCCATCTTTGCGAAAGAAAAGCCTCTCATGGAGAAAGTGCGCATGAAGTTTGGTGACGATGACGACTTCGATGAGGATGATGACGACGAGAATGACGACCTTCTCGGCGATGGTCTTGGAGAGGACGATGACGACGAGGATGCTCCAGAGATTGAAGACCACTACAATGACCCCGATGACGATGACGACACCTTCGATGATGACAAACTGACAGAAGAAAGTTACCGCACCACATTCGACGAGCCTGAGAATTTAGGTCTCGACGACGCAGACGGGGTAGCTGACGATGACGACTATTAAACAGACGAAATACACCTTTGTACAACAACAAATAAAAATAGCAAACAATGAACGCACTTATAGGATTTATCGCATTAGTGGTTGTAGCCCTTATAGGATGGGCTATTGCTGAGTTCAAATACAAGGCATTCACCTTCACACGGTCTGCCAAGGATATAGAAGAGGAAGAACTCCTGGAGAGCGAGCACCGCGAAGAAGGCTTCAAAGAGATGAACATCCGCGACATCATGCGCAAGAACTCTACCAATGGCTACAATGCCGTAGGCTAAATGACGGTACAGTATACTATCATTGCAATCATATTGGCGGCATGCATTCTGTATGCCGCCTTTTGCATTCTGAAAGTCATCAGGCAATCCAAAAAATGCAAGGACTTTCACTGCTCCGGATGTGCTTTCTATGACAAATGCAAGAAAGACGGCAAAAAACATCAGAAAAAATTTGGTGGAACAAAATAAAAGCATTACCTTTGCAACCGCAATTGAGAAATCAATCTACATGGTGCCTTAACCGAGCGGTTAGGTAACGGTCTGCAAAACCGTGTAGAGCGGTTCGACTCCGCTAGGCACCTCAAGCAAAAAAAAACAACTTTTAATAAGGTGTGTCATTCGTACAAGATGACGCACCTTTTTCTTTGTTTCAGGCCAATTCTTTTCCATGTTGGTGTCAGCATCCACACACATTGGCATGCAATGAAAAAAAACAACTTGGCACAAATATGCACCAAGTTATTTCTATCTTTACAAAGTTTTCCTACAAGATGGTTTGCAGTATACGTTCTGCGCTACGCCCATCCCATCTGTCAGGGATAGCAGCCTTCTTCCACTTGCCTTGGAGCATGAGCTGCATCATGTCTGCAAGGCGACTGGCATCCTCGCCAACCAGTTCGTTGGTTCCTATGGTAACGGTCTCTATATGTTCCGTGTAGTCATTGAGCGTGATGCAAGGCACTCCGTTGAATGTAGCCTCCTCAGCCATGTTTCCCGAATCGGTGACAATGCCCATGGCAGAGGATGTAAGATAACTGAAGTCCAGATACCCCAACGGTTCCACCAATTGAATGCCAAGTTGCATGTCTTCCACTTCCTCGCGCGCCTTCCCTCTGAGAGGAGCGATTACAGGAACACCAGCCTCATGCGCCTTGTCTGCCACAACAGAGAGCAACTGTTTCATCTCTCCTTCATTATTGATGATGGCAGGGCGGTTGAGAGTAAGCACGATGTACTTTCCTTCCTTCAAGGAGAGGGTGTCCATCACTTCTGGGCGTTTCATGCGCTGCTGCAGAAAACGAATGTTATCAATCAGCACATTTCCCACCATATAAACCTTGGAAAGTTCTGCACCTTCCTTGTTGGCAATACTGTTGTTAGACATACCTGCCGTAAAGAGCATATCCGACAGACCGTCTATCACGAGGCGGTTAATCTCCTTCGGCATATTGATGTCAAAGCTACGAGTTCCTGCCGCAATATGGACAAGTTGAAGTCCCTGCTTCTTGGTGACGATAGCCACCGCCATCGTAGAGGCAAGGTCGTCAACAACGATAACAATATCAGTAGGCTGTTGCTGCAGGTATTGTTCAAACTTTGCCATAACCATACCTGTCAGTTCGTTGAGGTTGACACAATCCACCCCGAGGCAAACGTCAGGACGTGAGATTTCCAAGTCTTCGAAGAGGGAGTCCTCAAGTGTAGGATCATCAGCCCTACCAGTATACACCAATTTATAGTCAACCTCCCTACCCTCGTTACGGGCACGCTCTATAGCCCTTGCCAATGGAGCCACCTTAATAAAATTAGGGCGTGCTCCTGCAACTATACAAATGTTTTTCTTCATTATATCATTCAATATATCTGTCTTGCGACAAAATCTCTTGTACTACTATGTCATCCCTCCGTCATTCTTTGTTATCCGTGCCTACTCATTGGTTATCCCTTGAAGAGATCCTTTATTCCACCAATGGAACCGAGCAGGTTGGAAGCTTCATAAGGAAGGTAAACCACCTTGCTATCTTTACCCTGTGCCACATCCTGCATCATCTGGATGTATTTCTGCGCCAAGAGATAATTGGCAGGGTTGGTACACTGACCTACAGCCTCTGTAATCTTCTGAATAGCAACAGCCTCAGCTTCAGCCTTTCTGATGCGGGCTGTCGCCTCACCCTCAGCATTAAGGATTGCCTGTTGTTTGAGCGCCTCCGCCTTGTTGACGATAGCAGCCTTCTCACCCTCGGAAAGCAGTCTCTGCTTTTCCTTTTCACCCTCGGAAGTAAGGATCGTAGCACGTTTGTTACGTTCTGCCTGCATCTGCTTCTCCATAGCCATAAGAACGCTCTCCGGCGGTGTGATGTCCTGCAATTCCACACGGTTCACCTTGATACCCCACTTGTTGGTGGCATCGTCAAGGACAGCTCTCAACTTGGTGTTGATAGTATCTCGCGAGGTAAGCGTCTGGTCAAGTTCCATCTCACCGATGATGTTACGCAGAGTTGTCTGAGTCAACTTCTCAATGGCATTGGGAAGGTTGTTTATCTCATAAACACTCTTGAACGGGTCGACAATCTGGAAGTAAAGCAGTGCATTGATCTGCATCTGGATATTATCCTTGGTGATCACATTTTGCCTATCAAAGTCATATACCTGTTCACGCAAGTCAATCCTATCAGTATAGGTATACCTGCCGCCACGCATGGACACGATGTCCTTGGCGCGGTCAATGAACGGGATGATGATGTTGATGCCCGGCTTCAACGTAGCATAGTAACGTCCCAAGCGTTCAATGATTTTCGTCTCGCTCTGCGGGATGATCACGATGGTTTTCTTTACAAAAACGAGAGCCAGCACAACGATGGCTATCAGTACAACAATTCCGATGCTCATAATTATAAGATTTATTGGTTATTTCTTGCAGTCTTACTCTATGGTTTCAACACTCAAAATGATAGAGTTTCTACCCGTAACTCGTACTTTTACACCTTCGGCAATATCATCACTCGCTTCCGGGGCTTCCGCCTTCCAGTCATCACCGTCGAGTTTGACACGCCCGTATCCACCTTTTACGATACATTGGCTCACCTCTCCTATCTGTCCCACAAGGGCATCAGCATTACTCTTCCTATACTCGGCACCATGCCTGAGCAACTTGACCAACCTTGGGCGCACCAGCCAGATGCTGAGGACGGAGAAAACCGCCCACACCACTACTTGTATCCAAAACGGCAAACCAACCAAAGCGCCAATGACAGAGAAGAGGGCTCCTATGGCAAAGCATGTGACATAGAAGTCACCGGAAGAAAGTTCCAGAATAAGACAGACGAACGTGACGACTGTCCAGAAGAGCCATAGATTTTGCACGATGTAGTCCATACAGTATTTCTTTTAGTGAGTTGTTAAAATGGATTTTGGTGTCACCTCTACTTTCCGAACAACGAGGAAGCCTTGATGGTTTTCGTTGACTTAGTTGCCTTCTTTGCTGATGAAGACGAAGACTTAGAGGCTGAAGAAGACTTTGTAGTGGAAGTCTTGGTAGAAGAAGATGTTGCCTGATAGTATTTCAGAGCCGTAGGCATCTCTTTCTGTAGAGCAGCTATACGCTTGGCATCCGAAGGATGGTCGCTGAAGATGTCGTTTTGATTGGAACTGCTTCCCTGCGACATGCGCTGCCAGAAAGGGATAGCCTGTTGCGGGTCGTATCCTGCCATTGCCGCAAAGATGAGTCCCATATAGTCTGCCTCTGTCTCATTGTCACGCGAATACTTCAGATTTCGGAAAGAGAAATACTGTCCAGCCACAGCACTTGCCACCGAGCCTACTCCACTTCCCACAGTTTGGTTGAGCACAGTTCCGAGGATGTTGGTTCCCGTCTGCTGGTTTTGCTGTTTGGTAAGTTGCTCTGCACTATGTTTCGCCACAGCATGAGCTATCTCGTGACCAAGGACGATGGCGAGCGACGTTTCGTTCTGAGTATATGGGAGGAGTCCTTCGTAGACCACAATTTTTCCTCCAGGCATACAGAAAGCGTTGGCACTGTTGTCCTGCACCAAGTTAAATTCCCAAGAGTAGTTGTTCACGTCACTTGCGTATCCATTCTGTTTCAAGTAGGTCTCCACGGCATTGGCAAGTTTGCGGCCAACCCTCTGTACCATGGCGGTATTCTGAGCGTTGGTAGACTTCTTGGCAGAAGCCATGTACTTGGTATATTCCTGGTTGGAGAGGCTGAGCACCTGCTCGTCTGATACAGAGATGCGGTGTGTACGCCCTGTCAAGGGCACCGTCTGTGTCGTACCGCATGAGGCGAGCACGACCGTTGTCATTGCAGCGACAACAATATTCTTTATCTTTTCCATTTTATATATAGTTATGTCCAATGTTTGGAAAACTTTGTTTTGATATTTGCAAAAATACGCTTTTTTCTTATTCCCTCCAAACAAAAGTCCTTTTTTTTGTGTACTTTTGCAGACTGACAACAGAAAAGTACAAAGAGAACAGGAAATTCACTCATCGTTATGCACAAGTACAGTCCCCAAGAGCACGATTTTTTTGTTAAATTATGGGGGGGCAAATACTTTTGCAACAAAAGTTTTGGAAGTTATGGCAAATTTGTGTAATTTTGCACGCGTTATAAAAAAACAAGGTTAAGATTAGAGAAAGAATCAAAATTGCTATAGGATTACACCTATTATATATAGGCATCCTCAATATCGTAGTGTATTGTCCATGAAAGAATGGATGTACACACATGTTTCGCAGTTGAAACAATTCACAAAAGAAAAAATCATTTAGCTAAATATTACAAAAAAGATACATTGTACCTAATATGAATTTACATCCTATCAAAAAATGGAGTATTGCAATGGCATTTCCATTGCTGTTAGCAGCATGTACCACACCCAACCTCAGTTACATGCAAGACTTAGAGAACGGAAAGTCGGTAGCAGTTGCCGCCAAGACTATCAAGGTGCAGAAGGGCGACAAGATATCTATCGTTGTGAAAAGCAAGGATGCACAGTTGTCCGAGTTGTTCAACCTTTCTATTGCTGGTTCCCGTGTAGGTTCTTATTCAAGACAAAATTACAGTCAGCAGATTTCTTGCTACACCGTGGCATCGGACGGCACAGTAGAGATACCCGTACTTGGCAAAGTCAACGTAGCCGACAAGACACGCGAGGAGATAGCGCGCGATGTTGAGAAACAACTTCTCTCGAAAGACCTACTGAAAGACGCTGTGGTTACTGTTGAGTTTGAGAACCTCCACTACTCTGTTGTTGGCGAGGTAAAATCTCCTGGACAATATAATATAGACCGTGACCAAGTTTCCTTGCTCGACGCCTTGAGTAGTGCTGGAGACCTTACCATCTACGGTAGACGCGACAATGTTATGGTCATCAGACAGGAGAACGGCGAACAACACATCTACCGCGTAGACCTTACCAAGGGCAACGAACTTCTCGATTCACCCGTGTGCTACCTGCAACAGAACGACATCGTGTATGTAGACCCCAACGACATGAGGAAACGTCAGGCTACCGTAAACGGAAACAATGTGCTCTCTTCTTCGTTCTGGATTAGTATCGCATCACTTGCCACCTCTATCGCAGTACTCATATTCAGATAAAAGAAAACTGCAGTAGAATCGGAAAGCTCCTTTAAGCAAAACATTGTCTATAAGTTCCTATCAGTTTAGAAACAGATACTTAAGCAACATTATCATCATGAATGAAGTAACAACCATACAACAGAAAGACGGCGGTCAGCAGGAAGAGTCCTTCCTCAACATTCACGACATCGTGTACCTCTGTCTCTCCAAATGGAAGTGGTTTGTCCTTTCCCTCGCTGTCTGCTTGGGAATAGCGATGTATTACCTTCTCACCACTCTCCCTACCTACCAGCGCTCAGCCCAACTTCTCATCAAAGAAGAAAGCAAGACGAAGTCGATAAGCAGCGATGTAGCTTCCATGTTTTCACAAATGGGGTTGAACGGAAGTACTTCCAACGTATACAACGAACTGAACGCCATACAGTCGCCTGCCGTACTCTTGGAAGCTGGCAAACGTCTCAACTACGACATGACTTATCAGGTGAAGGGGACTTTCCACAAGAATGTGCTCTACACAGACAGCCTGCCTGTCAAGGTGGTGTTCCATGACATCAAGCCAGAGGAGAGTGCATCCCTTGTTTTCACACTGAACCCAGACAGGACTTTCAAGGCAACTAAAGTTCGTTTTTCTGGTACAAAGAAGGAGATTGACGACTTTGACGGCAAATGCAACACTACCATAAGAACTCCTATGGGAAGGATGACGGTCTACACTACCGCCAATTATGATAAGTTTGTCAAGGAAGAGCAGCCACTGTACGTTAGCCGCTCCAACCTCTACAACATGACAGACCGCATCAAGGCAAGTCTGCAGGCAGACATCGTAGACAAGAATGCCACCATCATCGAACTGACATACAATGACGTGTTGGGACGCCGTGCAGAGGATGTCATCAACATGATCATCACCGTCTACAAGGAGAGTTGGTTGAAAGACAAGAACCTCATGACCGTTGCCACCTCCAACTTTATCACCGAGCGTCTTGGCGTAATAGAACGTGAATTAGGAGACGTGGACGAGGACATTTCTTCCTACAAGAGTACCCATCTTGTACCAGACGTACAAGAGGTTGCAAGTCTCTACATGGATCAGACAAAGGAGAACATGTCACAGATGCTGCAGCTCACCACACAGCGCTCTATTGCCAACTACATGAAGAACTACCTCACAGACAGCAAACCCAACCAGTTGCTGCCTTCCAACTCGGGTATAGAGAGCTCAGCCATAGAGAAACAGATCAGCGAATACAACAGCCAATTGTTGGAGCGCAACAGTTTGGTGACCAACTCCAGCGAGCGAAACCCTTTGGTACAAGACCTCGACCAAGCACTTGCTTCACAGCGCAAGGCCATATTGGCAAGTGTGAACAACCTCTTGGAAAGCATCGAGACTCAGATACGTCACCTTGAGCAGAATGAGAACCGCACCACTTCACAGATAGCCTCCAGTCCTAACCAGGCAAAATACCTGCAGTCTGTTGGCCGTCAACAGAAGGTGAAAGAGGCGCTCTACCTCTTCCTCTTGCAGAAGCGTGAGGAGAACGAACTCTCACAGGCGTTCACCGCCTATAACACGCGCATCATAGCCCCACCGACAGGAAAGCTCACTCCTATTTCTCCAGTCCGCAACAAGATATTGCTCATCGCCTTCGCCTTAGGTCTGCTCATCCCTGTAGGTATCATCTACCTGAAGGAAACGACAAACACCAAGTTGCGCGGTCGTAAAGACCTTGAGCACATCAACGTTCCATTCCTTGGTGAGATACCAATGTATGCAACTGCCGTCAAGCGTCACTGGTGGGAGAAAAAGAAGAAAAAGACAGACAAGCACCCGCTTGTTGTAAAGAGTGGGAAGCGCGATGTTGTCAACGAGGCATTCCGTGTACTGCGCACCAATATCGAGTTTGTGGCAAACAAACAGGATAGGGCAAACATCATCCTGCTCACCTCGTTCAACCCAGGCAGTGGAAAGAGTTTCCTTTCTGCCAACATAGCCCAGTCGTTTGCCATCAGAAACAAGCGAGCATTAGTCATCGACTTTGACCTCCGCCATGGTTCTACATCCAACTATGTAGGCAATCCATCGAAGGGTCTTACAGACTACCTTAGCGAGAGAATCGACGACATACATGATGTCATTGTCAGCGACAAACTCATGATAGCGGCCGATGTGCTCCCGATAGGTACCATTCCACCCAACCCGACCGAGTTGCTCTATACCGACCGTGTTGCTTCGATGATTGAGATACTCAGCAAGGAATATGATTACATCTTCCTCGATTGTCCACCTATCGAGGTCGTTGCCGACACAAAGATTATCGAGCAGTATGTTGACCGTGTCATCTTCGTGGTAAGAGCTGGATTGTTAGAGCGCAGCATGATAGGCGAACTGCAGAAACTCTACGACGAGAACACTTACAAGAACATGAGTCTTATCCTGAACGGAACAAAGGGCAGCGGAACTCGCTACGGCAACAAGTATGGTTACAGCTACCGCTATGGTTATGGCTACGGATATGGTTACGGCTATGGCTACGGCAACAAGGACGACGAAAAGAAGTAAGCGCCCATGTCACTGTTCAGCAAGAAGATAACTTTAGGAGAGTGCCGTGCGCTGTGGGACGGTTTTACAGACTGCCACTCGCACATACTCCCTGGAGTAGACGATGGGGTAAGGAACACGGAAGAGTCACTTGCCATCCTCGCCCGCTATGAAGAGTTGGGAATAAAGGAAGTATGGCTCACGCCACACATCATGGAAGACATCCCCAACACTACTACACATCTTAAGGAGCGTTATCAAGAACTATGCGAAGCCTATCAGGGAAGTACTAAGCTCCATCTCGCTGCAGAGAACATGCTCGACAATCTCTTCAAGGAACGCTTTGCTGCGAGAGACCTCCTACCATGGGGAGAGAACAACGACCACTTGTTGGTAGAAACATCATGCTTCTTCTCACCTACGGGTTTGCAAGCCCTCCTCAGTGGTATTGCCTCGGCAGGCTACTACCCTATCATTGCCCACCCTGAGCGGTATGTCTACATGGAGAAGGACGACTATCGCGAGTTGCAAGAGATGGGCGTACAGTTCCAACTGAACGTTTTCTCTCTCGTAGAGATGTATGGCACTACAGCGCGCAAGAAAGCCGAATGGCTGCTCAAAGAGGGATTCTACAGTTATATGGGGTCTGACCTCCATGCTCTGAGAGCACTCAACACAGCTTTAGACAAGAAAATAGACAAGAAAATAGCAGAAAGGCTTATGGAGATAAAACATCCATAAGCCTTTTTTGCCTTTATACGGCATTATAGACTACAAAAATAATAAAAAAAGAGGAAAGAGTCTTTGTTTTTCGGTTATTTTGTATATCTTTGCAATTGAAACTATAAACAAATAACAAAATACCAAACTATGGCTAACAACACAGAATTAATCAAGCAGTGCGAGGAAAGAGCGCAGCAGTGGCTCAGCCCAGCATTCGACGAAGAAACCCGCAAGGAAGTACAAGCAATGCTCGACGCAGAAGACAAGTCTGCTCTCGTAGATGCATTCTATCAGAACTTAGAGTTCGGTACAGGCGGTTTGCGTGGCATCATGGGTGCCGGCACCAACCGCATGAACAAGTATATTGTAGGTATGGCGACACAAGGATTTGCCAACTACATCCTCAAGGCATTCCCTGGTCAGGACAACCTCTCTGTTGTCGTAGGCCATGACTGCCGCAACAACTCCCGTCTTTTCGCCGAGACCGTTGCAGCCATCTTCTCAGCCAACGGCATCAAGGCTTATCTCTTCGAAGGCCTTCGTCCTACTCCAGAGATTTCCTTTGCCATCCGTCAGCTCGGTGCGAAGGCTGGTGTCAACGTGACAGCCTCACACAACCCAAAGGAGTATAATGGCTACAAAGCATACTGGGAGGACGGAGCACAGGTATTGGCACCCCACGACACAGGCATCATAGAAGAGGTGAACAAGGTGACCATCGACCAGGTGAAATTCGAAGCCAACTGGGACAAGATCAAGATTATCGGTGGTGAGATGGACTACGACTATATGACTGCCGTTCACTCAGCCATGATAGACCAGGATGTCATCAACCGCCAGAAAGACCTCAACATCGTCTACTCTGCCATGCATGGTACAGGTCGTGTCATCGTACCACTCTGCCTCCGTTCATGGGGTTTCCAGAACATCAACGTGGTTCCAGAACAGATGGTAGTTGATGGCAACTTCCCCACTGTCGTTTCTCCTAACCCAGAGAATGCAGAGGCAATGACCCTCGGCATGAAACTCGGAACAAAGTTGAACGCTGACCTTGTGGTAGCTACCGACCCAGACGCTGACCGTCTCGCTATTGTCTGCCGCGATGACAAGGGTGAATGGATGATCATCAATGGTAACCAGACTGCGATGATGTTCTGCTACTACATCATCGAGAACAAGAAGAAGCTCGGTAAGTTGAAACCCACAGACTACCTCGTGAAGACCATCGTAACCACAGAGGTTATCGCTGAGATTGCAAAGAAGAACAATGTGGAGCTACGCGACTGCTACACTGGTTTCAAGTGGATTGCTCGTGAGATAGCCATCTCTGAGGGCAAGCAAGACTACATCGGTGGTGGCGAGGAGAGCTTTGGTTTCTTGCCATACGACAAGGTACGCGACAAGGACGCTCCTGCCTCTATCTGCCTCATCTGCGAGATTGCAGCATGGGCAAAGGACCAGGGCAAGACGCTCTACGACCTCTTGATGCAAATCTATGCCGAATATGGCTTCAGCAAGGAATTCACTGTCAACGTAGTACGCCCAGGCAAGACTGGTGCCGACGAGATCAAGCAGATGATGGCAGACTTCCGCCAGAATCCTCCAAAGGAGTTGGGTGGCAGCAAGATTGTCACATGGAAGGACTACCAGTCATTGGAGACAAAGCATGCAGACGGCAGTGTTGAGAAACTCGACATGCCTGCAACAAGCAACGTGCTCCAGTGGTTCTGCGACGACAACACCAAGGTGAGTGTCCGTCCTTCTGGCACAGAACCCAAGATCAAATTCTACATCGAGGTGAAAGACCCATCCTTCAAGTGTGCTGGTTGCTACGCCCGTTGCACGAAAGCTGCAGAAGAAAAGATTGAGGCTATCAAGAAAAGCCTTGGTCTGTAAAAGACCTAAACACAGAGATTATTTTTCTCTACCATAAACAATCAGAGAGGCAGAAAACTCCTTATTGGATTTTCCTGCCTCTTTTTTTGTTCCCTACAACTCCTCTTATTGCTGAGGAAAGAGAAACATTAACACTATCCAAAGGACAAAAAAAAGAGGAGAAGAATGGCGTAGTACCATTCCTCTCCCTATTTTATCATTTGGTTAGGAAGCTTAAATCAAAGAAATCAAGCTACCATCTGCGTCTTACTTCCAAGGATTCTCTGTTGGGTAAGGCAAGCTCTTAGGCTGGTTATAAGCGATATCCTTGACACCAAGATACTTGAATGCCTCGAACAAGGTCTTGCCGACATGAGAGAAGGCAACAGCACCATGGTGAGGATAGCCCTTCTGGATGAGTACGTGACGATAGAAGCGGCCCATCTCAGGAATACCGAAGATACCGATACCACCGAATGAGCGTGTAGGAACATCGAGAACCTCACCCTCAGCGATGTATGAACGGAGGTTACCCTCAGAGTCGCACTGCAAACGATAGAATGTGATGTCACTGGCAGCGATGTCACCCTCAAGAGTTCCACGTGTGAAGTCAGGTTTGCCACCTTTCTCCAAGATACGGTTTTGGATGAGCTGATACTTGATGGCACGAGTAGAGCACATCTTGCACTGAGGAGTGTTACCACAGTGGAAGCCCATGAAGGTATCAGTGAGTTTGTAGTCGTACTTGCCTACGATATCCTCGTCATAGATATACTTAGGAACAGAGTTGTTGATATCGAGCAAAGTAACAGTATCGTCAGAAGCGCACATACCAACATACTCAGACAGAGCACCATAGATATCCACCTCGCAAGCTACAGGGATGCCGCGGCTTGCCAAACGGCTGTTGACATAGCAAGGCTCGAAACCGAACTGGCTTGGGAAAGCAGGCCAGCACTTGTCAGCGAAAGCAACATACTGGCGTGAGCCCTTGTGGTTCTCAGCCCAGTCGAGGAGAGTCAACTCAAACTGTGCCATACGACGGCTCAGGTCAGGATAATACTTGCCCTCACCCATCTCCTCAGCCATCTCCTTGCAGATAGCGTCGATGCGTGGATCGTCCTCATGCTCCTTGTAAGAAACGAGCAGGTCGAGCTCAGAGTTCTCCTCGATCTCAACGCCCAACTCATAAAGTCCCTTGATAGGAGCGTTGCAAGCGAAGAAGTCCTGTGGACGTGGACCGAAGGTAATAATCTTCAAGCCCTTCAAGCCCAAGATAACACGAGCAACAGGCACGAAGTCAGCAATCATCTGAGCCACTTCCTCAGCAGTACCAACAGGATACTCAGGGATATAACCCTTCAAGTGACGCATACCGAGGTTGTAAGAGCAGTTGAGCATACCGCAGTAAGCATCTCCACGACCGTTGATCATATCGCCGTCACCCTCAGCGGCAGCCACAAACATGACAGGACCGTCGAAGTGCTTAGCAAGCAAGGTTTCAGGAGTCTCAGGACCGAAGTTACCGAGGAAGACAACAAGGGCATTGCATCCCTGCTCCTTTACCTCGCCCAACGCCTTGAGCATATCTTGTTCGTTTTCTACCGTTGTCTGGCAGTTGAAAATGTCGCCTTTGTACTCTTTAACGATGTTTTCACGGCGCTGTGTAGAAAGCGCAATAGGGAAACAGTCACGGCTTACGGCAATGATACCGAGCTTGACTGAAGGAATGTTGTTACTTACCATAATAGTTTTGTTTTTGTATATGAATTTAGATTTTTGTTGATTCCTTTTCAGGAAAGGTAGTTTTTCGCAGACAAAGGTACTATATCTTTTTTGTATCGCCAAGTGTTTTAAGATTATTTATATCATTCATTCTGTCACGGTACGATTATCCACTATTCTCGAATAAATTTTAACTTTCATTCCTCATAGACGGTAGTGTCGACGATACCTGCCATGGCAAGCGCCTCCTTGCGTTCCACACAGGTGCCGCACTTTCCACAGTGTTTTTCGCCGCCTTTATAGCAGCTCCATGTCTCTGAATAGTCGAGTCCGAGTTTCTTGCCGATGCGTGCAATGTCAGCCTTGCTGATATTGGTATAGGGAGCCACGACGTGTACACCCACGTATGTTCCTGCTACAGCAGTACGGTCGATGGCTTCGATAAACTCAGGACGGCAGTCAGGATAGATGGTATGGTCACCACCATGGTTGGCTATGAACACCTTCTTCAGGTTGTTGCTCTCGGCTATACCGATGGCGATGCTGAGCATGATACCGTTGCGGAAAGGCACGACGGTCGACTTCATGTTCTCTGCGGCATAGTGACCTTCAGGAATGGCATCGGCACCCTCCAAGAGCGAGCTCTTGAAGTACTGGTGCATAAAACCGAGGTCTATGGTGATGTGCTTGATGCCCAATCGCTCACAGTGCATACGTGCCAAAGGTATCTCCTTTTCGTTGTGGTTCGAACCGTAGTTGAAACTGATACCGAGTGCTATCTCGTCTTTTTTGTCGTAGAGCAGAGTGATGCTGTCCATGCCTCCGCTCACAATGATTGCAGAATCTTTCATGTCTTTTTTGTCTTATGATGTTAGGGAGTTAAGGAGTTAAGGAGTTAGGGAGTTAAGGAGTTAAGACATCGGCCTTTTGGGAAGTTAAAGAAGTTAAGGGAAGTTAGAGAAGTTAAGGGACATCAGCCTTTGTGGGTATTGGATTGCCTTTCCCTTCGGCCGGCGAACGTTGTTTCTTCACTCTTCCCTCTTCGTTCTTCACTTAAATTACCTTTTTACTCTTTACCTTTTTACCTTTAAATATCATCCAAAGAGGCAGCGCAGTGCTTCCTCTACCTTGCGTACGGGATGAATCTCTATTTTATACCGGGAATGGTCGAAGCCCTTGAAGTTGTATGTAGGGATGATGATGTGACTGAAGCCCAACTTCTCAGCTTCGGCGACACGCTGTTCGATGCGACTCACAGGGCGCACCTCGCCACTCAGTCCCACCTCACCAGCCATGCACCATCCAGCCTCTATCGGAGTGTCTACATTGCTACTCAGTACAGCGGCTATCACACTGAGGTCCATGGCAAGGTCGGTGACACGCAGACCGCCAGCGATGTTGAGGAACACGTCCTTCTGTATCAGTTTGAAACCGACACGCTTCTCCAGCACAGCCAAAAGCATATTGAGACGGCGCTGGTCAAAGCCCGTAGCCGACCGTTGCGGAGTACCGTATGCCGCCGTAGAGACAAGAGCCTGCGTCTCCAACAGGAACGGGCGCACACCCTCTATGGCACTGCTTATCGCCACCCCGGAGAGTCCTTCGTGGTCTTCGGAGAGAAGCAGTTCTGAGGGGTTGTTCACCTGACGCAGTCCACCTTGCTGCATCTCGTAGATACCCAACTCCGACGTACTACCGAATCGGTTTTTGATACTGCGCAGAATACGATACATATAATGTTGGTCGCCCTCAAACTGCAGGACGGTGTCGACGATATGCTCTAATATCTTTGGTCCGGCAAGCGTTCCCTCCTTATTTATATGTCCTATCAGGATAATTGGAATACCACTTGTCTTGGCAAAGCGCAACAAGGCGGCAGCACATTCCCTCACCTGCGAGACACTACCCGGCGAACTTTCTACAGCGTCGGTGGCTATGGTCTGGATGGAGTCGACAACCATGATTTCCGGACTTACCTCCTGCACATAGGAGAAAATCTTTTCGAGTGATGTCTCACAGAGGACGCTCACATGACCAAGGCCGGAGCCATCCGCCCTTCCCATGCCTACTGCCGACAGGCGGTCGGCACGCAACTTAATCTGATGGGCGCTCTCCTCACCGCTGACGTACAGCACCTTGTGTTCAGGTATGTTAAGCATGGTCTGTAGCGTGAGCGTACTCTTGCCGATACCCGGGTCTCCGCCAAGGAGGATAATACTGCCAGGCACCATGCCACCACCGAGCACGCGGTTCAGTTCAGCATCATGCATGTCAATGCGCTCCTCGTCGAGCACAGAGATGTCTGGCAAGCGCACAGGACGGTTGCCACCCTCATGGTGGTTGCCGCCAAACAAGGTTGCCGCACCACCCTGCCTCATCGTCATTCCCACGTTTTTGGCAGCCTGCATCCCACTGTCTGCAGCGATGCGTATCTCCTTGAATGTGTTCCACTGTCCACAGCCCGGGCATTTGCCTATCCATTTGGCAGACTCCTGTCCACAATGACTGCAAACATAAGCTATTTTGTCTTTTGCCATAGTCTCTATCCTTTTTGCATCGGCAAAGGTAATGCTTTTTTCATCATGACACAAAGGTTTTGTAAAAGTTTTTTGTATTTACTCTTCATTTGTATAAATATAAATAAGGTGGCATGAGGCGAAAGTAGGTTTGTAGGGCAAGAAGTATAGGAGAATAGATGTAAGTAATATAGGATAGCAGGTGTAAGTAATATAGGATAACAGGTGCAAGTAATATAGGATAGCAGGTGCAGGAACTATAGGATAGCAGGTGCAGGAACTATAGGATAGCAGGTGCAGGAACTATAGGAGCTTAGGTCTGTCGACTACCGTCAGCAGGTCTGCTGACTGCAGTCGGCAAGTCTGCTGACCTTAGTCAGCAAGTCTGCCGACTACCGTGGAACGCCCTTGTTACGAACTTTCCAGTTGGATAATTTTTTTTTTCTAACTGGGAAAATAATTCAGCCAGTACGGTTGCAATATTTCCCTCCCATATTTGTTCATAAGAAAAATAATGATTAACTTTGTAACCGTAAACCTTAAGACATACGATTATGATAACATTCCCCTGTGCAAAAATCAATCTTGGACTGAATATTGTCGGCAAGCGCGATGACGGATACCACAACCTTGAAACGGTGTTCTATCCCATCCCCATCACTGATGCCCTTGAGATAAAATACATGGACGAGAAGTTTCCAAGTCCTTCACCATGCGATCTGAAGATAACGGGCAATGCCGTAGACTGTAAGGAAGACGACAACCTCGTGGTGAAAGCCTACAACCTTCTTGCCGCCGACTACCAACTGCCAAGGGTGCACGCACACCTTGTCAAGCGCATTCCCTCACAGGCAGGACTCGGAGGCGGTTCGGCAGATGCTGCCTACATGATAAGGCTGCTCGACGAGCGGTTCCGTCTGAACATAGGAATACCAGAGATGGAGCGCTATGCGGCAAGACTTGGAGCCGACTGCGCCTTCTTCATCACTGCAGAACCAGCCTACGCAGAGGGTATCGGTAACGAACTGATGCCTATAGACGGTAAGGGAGGCGACCTCGCTGGATACTACCTCACCGTAGTGAAACCCGACATAGCCGTCAGCACACGCGAGGCATATGCTTCCATCACCCCGGCGAAACCTGCCAAATGTTGCCGCGAAATCGTGAGACAACCCATCGACACCTGGCGCGACGAACTCACCAACGACTTTGAGAAAACCGTTTTCGCCATATACCCCGAATTGGCAGACATCAAACAGAAACTATACGACAAGGGTGCTGTCTATGCAGCAATGAGTGGCAGTGGAAGTGCCATCTTCGGCATCTTCAGACAAAAGCCTCTCGATATGGAGAAAAACTTCGAAGGGATGTACTGCACGACGGTGAAGCTATAGTAAAAACCGCCTTTATCAACACAGAAAACTATGCAAGAAGAGACACACGAGAAACTAAAAGAGATCAAGCAGTCATTCCGTCTGCTCATGAATGGTCCTGCGTCACAGTCGATGAGGGAGAAGGGAGTAAGCTACAAGATAAACTGGGGCGTACCCTTCACCGAACTGAAAAAGATGGCGGAGGGCTACGGGAAAGACTACGAACTGGCAGTGGAACTGTGGAAAGAGAACATCAGGGAATGTAAGATCCTTGCAACCCTCATCATGCCATCTGAGCGTATGCTGCCCGAGCTCACCGACCTGTGGATGGAACAGACAGAGAGTCAGGAGATGGTCGAGATGTTAGCTTTCAACCTTCTTCAATATGTAGACTATGCCCCAGTCATCGCCTACCAGTGGATTGCATCGGACAAAACACTTTACGAGATAGCTGGCTTCAATATCCTGAGCCGCCTCTTTGCCAACGGCAAGGAAGCCAACGAGAGAGGAATCAACGAATTTCTTGACCAGGCTGCCGTAGCCCTTCAAGGCGAGAACATGGGCGTGAAGCATGCCGCCGCCAACTGTATCATGCGCTTCTGCGACTTAGGCGAAGAATACGAAAGCATCGCACAGAAAGCACTCAAAGGAATCTACTTTTAAGTGAAGAACGAAGAGGGAAGAGTGAAGAACGAAGAGTGAAGAACGAAGAGGGAAGAGTGAAGAATCCAACAGCCTTTGTGGGTATTGGATTCTTCACTCTTAACTTTTCACTCTTAACTTCTAAAGCACTTTTCCTAAGAACTCCTGCAGGCGTTGTGTCTGTGGATGCTCAAATATCTGTTGCGGTGTACCCTCCTCTGTGATACGCCCGTCGGAGAAGAAGAGCACACGCGTTGCCACTTCGCGGGCAAAAGCCATCTCATGGGTCACCACGACCATCGTCATTCCCGCTGTTGCCACGCCCTTCATCAGAGAGAGCACCTCCCCCACCATCTCCGGGTCGAGCGCAGATGTCGGTTCATCAAACAGCATCACGTCAGGCTGCATGGCAAGTGCTCTGATGATGGCGATGCGCTGTTGCTGTCCACCCGACAAACTTGAAGGATAGGCATCTGCCTTGTCTGCCAACCCGATGCGCTGGAGGAGTTCATCGGCACGTTGCGATGCCTCTTCACTTGACATCTTCCCCAACTCCACAGGGGCAAGCATAATATTGCTCTTGATCGTCATGTTGGGGAAAAGGTTGAACTGCTGAAACACCATACCTATACGCTGTCGCACCTTATTGATATCGACATGATGCGAAACGATGTCTGTGCCATCCATGAAGACCTGTCCACTGTCAGGCTGTTCCAACAGGTTGATGGAGCGCAGGAAAGTACTCTTGCCACACCCCGAAGGACCAATGATGGCAATCACCTCACCGCGCTTGATTTGCAAGGAAATATCGTGCAGCACCTGATTGCCACCAAAACTCTTACAGAGATTCTTTACCTCTATGATTATGTCACCAGTACCGTTGGTTTGCATGTCTTTGTAAATTAGGTCGTTTTCAAGTTTTCCCTCACACATCATTTCGTCTTGGCAAGACGTTTCTCTATACGAGAAACCCCAGCAGAGAGGGCGAGTACGAGAAGCAGATAGATAATCGCCACCATGCCCAACGGCATCATGGCATCATAGGTCACGCTACGTATGATGTCAGAACCCTTGGTAAGGTCTACCAGTCCGATGTAACCGCTAATGGAAGTCTCCTTGAGCAGGGTAATACACTCGTTGCCCATGGCAGGCAAGACATTCTTGAAAGCCTGTGGCAGGATCACGAAGCGCATGGTTTGGGCATACGACAATCCGAGACTTCTCCCCGCCTCCATCTGTCCTTGGCTCACCGACATGATGCCCGAGCGAACCACCTCCGCCATATACGCAGCGCTGTTGAGTCCGAATGCTGTGATGGCAACCACAACCTTATTGACATCGGCAGAAGCGAACACCACATAATATATAATAAGCAGCTGCACCATGGACGGAGTACCACGGATGACGGAGAGATAGATCTGACAGAGGAAATTGAGCAGTCGGAGGTTACCATTACGCTCGTGTGTGGAACGCACAATGGCGATTATCGTACCCAACGCAAGTGAGAGCAACAAGGCAAAGAACGTGATGACAAGCGTATTGCCGAGACCTTTCAACAGATACTGATAACGTTGTCCTGTAACGAAACAGGCACGGAACTTCTCCATGATACTCTGCCCCTCAGAGACAACCTCACCAGTCCGCACGATGACTACCTGCTTCACGTCGGTATAGGGAACCGAGAAATGGACATTCTTCTTGCGCTCTTCCGTGATGGTAAGTCCGGAGATGGCAGCATCAGCCTTACCAGTCTGCACAGAGGTAATTACAGCATCAAACTCCATGTCGACAATCTTCAGATCCATGTCGAGGCAGTCGCAGACAGCACGCGCCACATCGATGTCAATGCCCACTATATTACCATTCGAATAATATTCGAACGGTTCAAAAGCAGCATTCGTAGAGAAGGACAGGGTTCCCTTTCGGGGTGTCTCAGCAGACAATTTGGAGTGATAAGCCACAGCCATTCCTCGGTCTATATGCCGTGCCACAATACTGTCTATCGTACCGTCGTTCTTGAGTTGCACAATAGTTCTGTTGATGTCTGCGAGAAGCCGTTCATTGCCTTGCGCCACACAGACGGCAATATCCGAAGAACTGAACACCTCAGGCAGTATGCGAAGCGTAGGATTGTTGCGCAGGAACGCCTTGGCAGGCTGCAGGTCTTCTATCATACAGTCTATCTTACCCTGGCGCAATGCCTGGACTGCATCGGCGCTCTTCGTGAAACGCTCCACACGCGTGCCGTCATCTTTCGTCTCAAGGCGTGAAGCCTGCACATCATTGGTGGTACCGAGTTGCACACCTATCCTCGCCCCACGCAAGTCGGAGAGACGACTGACAGGATGCTCCTCGCCACTACCGCATGAATTCAAGACAAATGCCGTAACAACAAGGAGTACAGCGTACAATAAGTTTCGTATCAAGTATTTGTTCATTATTCTCTTGAAGTTATCCTCACCCTTTCTACCTTTCCAGGCAAAGGATATTGCCGACTATGCAGACCATGTTGACATAGTCCTATTGTGACCATGCGGCGAACCACCACCGCATGGTTGGCACTATTTGTTCAACGCAATATTATAGTTATAGTAGCGCAGATTGCCCGTAATGTCTTCCACCACCTCTATAAAGGGCGGGAAATTGACATCTTCGTGCTCAGCAATACCCTTTGTTTCAAGAATCATCAGTCCCTTGTCTGGCACAAGAAACTCATCGAGTTCGAAATACTGTCCACGCCAGATGAAGCTCACACGGTGCTTGTGTATGGTGACGCGATAAGGGTCAGCCTGCTGCAACAGCGACTCATAAAGATTCTTGCTTATCTGCCTCTCCGTCTCTACCTGTTCGTTGCCGGGCACCCTCTTCTTGGTAGTGTGCACATAGACACACTTCCCGTCCATGGTGTTCTGGCGCAGACGAACCTCGCAGTCAGGACTCGACGTGAGATAAGTCTGCACAATGTCGCTATGGATACCACCCTCCACCTCACCAGCAAGGCGGACGATATACTTGCGCTCCTCCTCAACAGGCTGCGGCAGTCCGAGCACACTGTTGATTTCCTTCAGCACGCGGTTCATCTTGTTGTTGAAGTCCTCATGGTTGTTGATGACTCGCAGATGGGGATGTCCCGTCCACGCCATGATAATCTTCTTGTCAAGACGGCGCGCTATGCGCAAGCCCTCCTCGTTAGCCTGCTCAAGGCGTTGGGCATTATTGCTCGTGGTATAGAACTGCTCTGCTCCATCGGCGGCAGACACAAGGTGGAGCACGGCGTCATAGCGTTTCTCCCTCAACTGCACAGACGTATAGCCTAATTCGGCAACGATGCCTTCCCAGATATCCTCAGGGACATAAGCAGAGATGTCCATGGTACCCCTGTCGCAGACGATGAGCACAGGACTGTCCAAGTGGGATGCCATCCGCTCGAAACTATCTTCCAACAGGAGTTGCGTCTGCAGGGTAGCCTTCTCGCCCTCGACGAAGTAGGCATGATTGTCTGTGAGGTAATTCATACCCGCCTGTGTGAACATCGTAGGCACCTCGGGAATAGTAAACACCTTATAGCCTATGCTGGAGAAGTGCTCCATGATCTTGACCAATGCTGTCGTCTTACCGGCACACGGTCCTCCTGTCAGCACAATCTTCTTGACGCGCCTGTTATTTTCGTTTTCCATTTTCCTAATGTTAGTAATCAATAATGCATTCAGCAAATCCCCCAAGGGGATGATTGCCATATCGGCGGCAAAGTTACTGTTTTTTTCAGACATGACCAAATTTTGGAGACATAATGGCGGGACAGGAGAAGGCAAGAAGCTACGGAAGAGGAAAAGTTGATGGGATTGTAGTGGAAATCAGCACTGAAAGTACATTAGGGAAGAGAAACTTTGGTCATTCCATATTTTTCTTGTACCTTTGCAAAATAATAGAAACAAGTTATTCAAGCAAGAAAACAAGAATGAAAAGAGCACTACTCGCACTCCAACTGTTGTTGGTTGTGCTGATGACACAAGCACAGATGCTGAACCCCGTGAAATTCTCCTCACAACTGAAGACCAACGGGACTGCAGAAGCAGAGATTGTATTCAACGGAAAGATTCAACCAGGCTGGCATGTCTATTCTACAGGATTAGGCAGCGACGGTCCTATCTCAGCCTCTTTCAACACGACGAAATTGGAGGGTGTGGAACTGGTAGGCAAGTTGCAGGCACGCGGCAACGAGATATCCAAGTACGACAACCTCTTCGGAATGAAGTTGCGCTTCTTCGAGAACAGTGCCACCTTCGTTCAGAAAATCAAGTTTACAGCACCAAAGTACGTCATCGATGCCTATCTCGAATATGGTGCTTGCAACGACGAGAGTTGTCTGCCCCCCAGTGAGGTGACATTCAAGCAACAAGGTAACTCGCCAGCTGTAGAGGCTCCTGCCGGGAAAACAGCGGCAAGCGCCACGGAACAAGCAGACAACAGCCAAGAGAATACTGACAAGGCACTGGAAATTGCCAAAGAAGACCTTGCCAACAGCGACTCTTCGGCAACGGCAGACTCCACCATGCTTGCCACAGCGAACACAAGCATTGACAACGACATGCTTTGGAAGCCCGTCATCAAGGAACTGCAAAGTTTCGGGGGCACAGGAGACATCGCAAGCCACTCTCTCATATACATCTTCCTGATGGGACTCGTAGGCGGACTGCTCGCTCTCGTCATGCCTTGCATCTGGCCCATCATCCCCATGACCGTAAGTTTCTTCTTGAAACGTGCGAAGGACGACAAGAAGAAAGGTATACGTGATGCCATCACCTACGGACTGTCCATCGTCATCATCTACTTGGGATTAGGACTGTTGGTCACTGCCATATTCGGGCCGAGCAAGCTCAACGAACTGTCTACAAGTGCCGTGTTCAACATCATCCTCTTCCTGCTCCTCGCAGTCTTCGCATGTTCCTTCTTCGGATGGTTCGAAATAAAACTGCCTGACAGTTGGGGCAACGCAGTAGACAGCAAGGCATCGGCAACCACCGGTCTCATCTCCATCTTCCTCATGGCATTCACACTCGTGCTCGTCTCCTTCTCGTGCACAGCTCCTATCATCGGACTCCTGTTGGTACAGACGGTAACCTCTGGCGACTGGCTTGCACCGACCATCGGCATGTTCGGATTTGCACTCGCCTTGGCATTGCCCTTTACCTTGTTCGCCCTCTTCCCTTCATGGCTTAAGTCTGCCCCCAAATCAGGCTCATGGATGGAGACGATAAAGATCGTACTCGGTTTCGTAGAACTCGCATTCTCACTCAAGTTCCTCTCGGTAGCCGACCTTGCCTATGGATGGCATATCTTGGACAGAGAGGTGTTCCTCTCACTGTGGATCGTCATCTTCGGTGCTTTGGGACTCTACCTCATAGGCAAACTGAAATTCCAGGTAGATGCTATCGGAGGAGAAATAGACAAGCCCATGCCAGTACCCTGCATCCTTGCCGGACTCTGTTCATTGGCGTTCGCCATCTATATGGTTCCTGGTCTGTGGGGTGCTCCATGCAAGGCGGTAAGTGCCTTCGCACCACCAGTGAACACACAAGACTTCAACCTTAACAACAAGGTGGTGGAACCAGCCTACAGAGACTATGAGACGGGTATGGCTGCCGCCAAGGCACAAGGGAAACCTGTACTGATAGACTTCACCGGATTTGGTTGCGTCAATTGCCGTAAGATGGAGGCTTCCGTATGGACAGACCCCACCATCGCACAAAAACTGACGAAAGACTTCGTACTCATCTCCCTATATGTAGATGACAAGACACCTCTCGCATCACCCATAGAAGTGACCTTCAATGGAGAGAAGAGAACCTTGCGCACCGTCGGCGACAAGTGGAGCTATCTGCAGGCAAGCAAGTTCGGTGCCAACGCACAGCCCTTCTATGTGGCCGTGGACAACAACGCCAAACCGCTCAACTCCGCCTTCAGCTACAAAGAGGACACCCAAGCATACTCAGCGTTCCTCGACGCAGCTCTTGACAACTTTAAGAAATAAAAGAAGTAGGGACATACCCACCTATATATATAATAAGGTGGGAATACATGCCCCCACATAATAAGAAAGGATTGTAAAATGACAAAAGAAGTTCCAGTACTGCTGCTGACCGGTTATTTGGGAAGCGGCAAGACAACACTGCTTAACAGAATCTTGGCCAATCAGAAAGGCATCAAGTTCGCAGTTATCGTCAATGACATCGGAGAAGTCAACATCGACGCAGCACTCATCGAGAAAGGTGGCGTTGTGGGAAAGAAGGACGACTCTCTCGTGGCTCTGCAAAACGGATGCATCTGCTGCACACTGAAGATGGATCTCGTCGAACAACTCAAAGAAATCGTAGACATGCAGAAGTTCGATTATATCGTCATCGAGGCAAGCGGCATCTGCGAACCAGCCCCTATCGCACAGACCATCTGCTCCATACCTTCTCTCGGTCCAGAATACATCAAGAATGGAATACTCCGTCTGGACAGCATCGTTACCGTCGTGGACGCCCTGCGCATGGTAGACGAATTTGGTGGCGGCGACGAACTCATGAAGAAAGACATCGATGAGGAAGACCTCGCTTCTCTCGTCATCCAGCAGATCGAGTTCTGCAACATCATCCTGCTCAACAAAGTGGACGATGTGGAACCAGAGAAGTTGGAAAAGCTCAAGACCATCATCCGTGCACTTCAGACTAAGGCTGAAATATTCGAATGCAACTATGGTGATGTCGACCTCGACAAAATCGTCAATACTCATAAGTTTGACTGGAACACCGTTGCCACATCGGCAGGATGGATTCAGGAAATCGAAGCCGAAAGAAAGGCTAAAGAAGAGCATGAGGAGGATGATGAGGACGAAGATGAGCACAATGAACATGAACATGAACACCATCACGAACATGAGCACCATCACGAACATGAGGAGCATGAACACCATGAGCATCATCAAGACCATGAGCATGAGGAGCATGAGCATGGACATCATCATCACGACCATGAGCACCACCACCATCATGACCATCACCACGACCATGAAGAAGGAGAGGCAGAGGAATACGGAATCGGCACCTTCGTTTATTACAGCAGGAAGCCATTCGACCTGGGGCTCTTCGATGAGTTTGTGGCAAGAAAATGGCCACGCGATGTAGTCCGTGCCAAAGGTATCTGCTACTTCGCCGACGAACGGGACATGTGCTACGTCTTCGAGCAGGCTGGCAAACAGAAAACTGTGAAACAGGCTGGTCAATGGTTGGCAACTATGCCCAAGGATCAACTCGATGATCTCTTGGCAAGAGAGGAACAGTTGCGCAAGGAATGGGACGAGAAGGTTGGTGACAGAATGGTAAAGATTGTCTTCATAGGACAACACATGCCTAAAGATGCCATCTGCCAAGAACTCGACAAATGCTTAGTTGACTAAAAAACATACGCCAACCCTTTTTATCGGAGAAAAACTGACACTTATCAAGCAGTTTTTCTCCGATTATTTGTTTTATTTCGTTTTTTTTTGTTAATTTTGCATCCGATAGAGAGATAATACTACTTCGTTTCCTATGCAGGACGAGATAATACACCCAAACCAACACGAGAAGACAGTTAGCATGAATATTGATTTCAGACCCGCCTACATGAAGGATTTTGAAGGTTGCTGGAGGGTCATTGACGAGGCACGCCAGCAGATGATAGCCTCCAACCGCCACCAATGGACACCGCTTTACCCATCCAGACAAGACATCTTGGACGACATCAACAACGGCGTTGCACACGTGCTGACCGTAGACAACCAGATAGCGGTCTATGGGGCTGTCATCCTCAATGGTGAACCACGCTATGAGACCATCAAGGGAAAGTGGTTGACCAATGGCAACTACTATGTCATCCATCGTTTTGCCACACTTCCCGAACTACAGCGCGAGGGATATGCAAAGATATTCATCAACAAGACTGCCAGCCTTTGCGAAGTAGAGCATGTGCCAAGTATCAAGGTTGACACCAACTATGACAACATGCCCATGGTAAGTCTTCTCTCCTCCTTGGGTTTCTGCCTTTGCGGAGAAACCAAGTATGACGGAAACAAAGGAACACGGTTTGTCTTCGAAAAACTTACCATTGCACCATCCGCAAAATAAAAGACTGAAAGGTCATCATTACTCACTAATACGGCATCATTCGCTTCAATTCCACTACGGTCTCATTGTATTCGGAAACGGCAGAAGCTGCCTTCAACCTCTCATCCAAGTGTTGCCGCAGGATATCTACATATTCTATATAGCCTATCTCTCCAGCCTCATACTCCAAGGCGGCAAGTGACACTTGTTTCTCTGCTGTCTGCAATCCTTTCTCCGTATAATATTCCACACGGACACGAGAGGCATTGATGCGACTCAACAGCGCATCATACTCTTTCTCTCTACGCTGACCTTGCGCCTTTAGTTCAAGTTCTGCCATTTCACGCTCCTTCTTGGCAGCCTTCACCTTTGCACGGGTGGCTCCATAGAAAAGAGGAATACCAACCCCTACCTCAAACCCCATGAAATTGCCACCGTCAAAACGGGAACGGTCTTGATGGTATGGATTCCAAGAACTAAGTACCAACTGGTTGCGCAAAGACAGTGACAAACTCGGCGCATAACCGTTTTTCGCCACTGCGACGGCTTTGTCTGCCACCTCTACACACTTGTCTGCATAACGCCCCTCGGGGGTTGACAGGTAGTTAAAGCCTTGCCCTGTCACAAAGGAGACAGGTCTTAACACCTTGTCGGCTGGAACAATCGGTTCACTGCTCCCTATCAAGCGGCACAAGGACAGACGTGCCTCTTCTGCATCGCTCTCGGCTGAAGCCTTCTCCGCCCTACACTCACCCAAAAGACGCTCTGCAGAGAGCACCTCCAACTGGCGCGTCTCTCCAGCACGGTAACGCTTCTCGGCGATTCCATAGAAGCGTTGCAACAGACTGTCTTGCAATGCGAATATGCGAAGTCGCTCCTCTTCGTAAACAATGCGGTAATAAGCACTACTTACATCTGCCTCCACCGCTTTCTGAGTCATCTCCATTTTTGCCGCCTCGGCACTTGTTTCTGCCTTCAGATGCTTGCGACGTGAGATATAGACAGTCGGGAAGTCGATGGTCTGCGACAAACTAAGCGAGTTGTCGGGACTTCCTCCTGACGTGGGGTCTTGCGATAAAGACAGGTCGGTCTTCCCTACATCCCAGGCTGTCCCTTGCATCAACTTGGACCGCTCTACAGACTTGCCTGCCTGCAGTACATCATAATTCTGCTTCATGGCAAGTGACACACACTCATCAAGTGTGAGACTGCGTTCCTTTTTTACACCTCCTTCTTCCTGTGCGACAACAGTTAGCGCACAGGACATGAATATCATATATATTACCGTTCGTTTCATTGTTTTCATCGTTTGTTTTTTGTTATCATACACTCTCTGTATTGCTGCGTTCACAGAAACACCTACTTCTCTATTCCTTGGTAAACGTCTTATAGACGGCAGGAAGGACAAGTAGTGTCAGGAGGGTCGACGTGACAAGACCGCCAATGACCACCGTAGCTAATGGTCGCTGAACCTCAGCACCGTCACCTTGAGAAAAAGCCATGGGCAGAAAACCCATAGATGCTACCAATGCCGTCATCAGCACTGGACGGAGACGAACCATACACCCTTCTTTGATTCTCTGTCGGATGCATTCCTGCACATCATCGCCTATAGACAGTGGATGCTCCCGCTGCAACAGGTTCAACTGTCCAATAAGAACAATGCCGTTGAGCACTGCCACACCAAAGAGGGCAATAAACCCTACTCCCGCAGAGATGCTGAAAGGCATTCCCCGGAACCACAGTGCCCATACGCCACCGATAGCCGCAAGAGGAACAGCAGAGAAGACAAACAAGGTCTCCCGTACATTCTTGACCGTAGCATAGAGCAGCAACAGAATGACAACAAGGGCTATCGGGACAACCATCATCAGGCGGCGAGAGGCACTCTGAAGGTTTTGGAACTCTCCGCCATACTGATAATAATACCCATCAGGCAACTGCAATTTGTGATCGAGTATAGACTCTATCTCCGCTACCGTACTCTGCACATCTCTTCCCTTCACATTGAAGCCGACATAGATGCGGCGCGCCCCTTCTTCGTGGGAAATCTGGGCAGGTGCTGTCTCATACACGATATCCGCTATCTGCGAAAGTGGCACCCTGCTGCCATCCGCCAAGGGAATAGGCAAATCGTGCAAAGCCTCTACACTGCGGTCGGTCTGGTCGATGCGAAGTACTATGTCAAAACGCTTGTCGCCCTCAAAGACGACTCCAGCCACACCACCTGCAAAAGTGGTTTCCAGAACCTGGTTGACATCCTCTACGCTGATGCCGTATCGTGCCATACTTTCATGTTTGTACTTCACCTGGATCTGCGGAAGACCGGACACTTGTTCCACCGTGATTCCACTCACACCTTCCACCCTTTTGATAAGACGCTCTACTTTCTCTGCCTGGGCTGTCAGTTCTTCAAGGTCGGCACCGTATATCTTGATGGCAACATCCTGTTTGATGCCCGTAAGCAACTCGTTGTTGCGCATCTGTATGGGTTGGGATATCTCTGCCTCCAAACCAGGTATGGTCTGGAGCGTCTCCTCCATCTTCTCCATCAGTTCGGCTGTGCTCTTTGCAGAAGTCCACTCTGCCTTGGGTTTGAGGGCTATCATGATGTCGGCTCGTTCCACGGGCATCGGGTCGGTGGGAATCTCGGCACTTCCGATGCGACTCACCACTTGCTTTACCTCTGGATATTGCGCCATGAGAAGTTTCTCTGCCTTAGTACAACTCTCTACCATCTGAGAGAGCGACGTACCCTGTGACATACTCATCTCCACGGCAAAATCTCCCTCCTCCAGACTCGGGATAAACTCACCGCCCAAGAACTTAAAACTGACAACCGTGACACAGAACAAGGCTACGGCTGCCGTTATAACGTCCTTGCTATGCGCCAACACCCAGTCGAGCACCTTACGGTAAATGCCTTGAAGCTTGGATATGAGTCTGTCGCTAATCGTCGCTTTTACACTCACCTTACGGTTTAACAGCAACGAACTTGCCATGGGTACGTAGGTGAGGGAAAGTATAAAGGCACCCAAAATGGCGAAGAACACGGTGAGTGCCATGGGACGGAACATCTTACCCTCAATGCCTACCAAAGTCATGAGAGGCAAGTAGACAATCATGATGATGATTTCGCCAAATGCTGCACTCTGTCTGATACGCGATGCAGAGAAGTGAACCTCCTCGTCCATCTCCTTACGAGACAAGACCAATGGACGAGGTTCCAGTTTCTCTGTTTCTGTACTCTGGACATTCATCTCTGTTCCTGCTCCCTGAGCACCTATCCCTGTCGCCTTCATTCTCAGATGCGCCACCACTGCCTCCACGATGATGACAGCCGAGTCGACAATCATACCGAAGTCAATGGCACCCAAACTCATCAAGTTACCGTCGACACCAAAAGCCTTCATCATCCCAAAAGCAAAGAGCATACTGAGGGGAATGACAGAAGCCACCACCATGCCGGCACGCCAGTTGCCAAGAAAGAGGACAAGCACGAATATGACTATCAGTCCACCTTCCACTAAGTTGCGGGCAATAGTTCCCTCTACCCTCTTCACCAAGTCAGTACGGTCTATGAAGGGTTCGATGACAACGCCCTCTGGCAATGACTTCCGTATCTGTTCGATGCGTGCTTTCACGTTACGGCTCACCTGTTGGAAGTTCTCTCCCTTGAGCATGATAGCTATTCCTGCCACCACCTCGCCTTCCCCGTTGCGCGTCACAGCACCGAAACGGGTTGCGTGTCCCATCTGCACCTTGGCGACATCCCCCACCTTAACGGGGGTTCCACCAACAGTCTTCACGGGGATGTTAGCTATATCGTCCATGGTGTTCACCACACCGATGCCACGAATATAATACTGGCTACTGTTATGCTCGATATAGCTACCACCGGTATTGGCATTGTTCTTCTGCAATGCCTCGAATATTTCTCCTACCGTCACGTTACTGGCATTCAAGCGATCGGTGTTAACCGCCACCTCGTATTGTTTTACATAACCGCCCCACCCGCTCACTTCTGCAACACCGGGGGTACCAGACAGTTGCTTGCGGACAATCCAGTCTTGTATGGTACGCAACTGCGTAAGCGAATATTTATCCTCATATCCCTTCTTTGCCCGCACGGTATAGTGATAGATCTCACCCAATGCCGTTGCTATGGGTCCCATGTCTGTGTCTGCATTCTTTGGCAAAGTCTCCTTCACTTGGTCGAGCACTTGATTGACCTGTTCTCTTGCCCAGTAGATGTCAGCATCGTCGTCGAAGACGAGGGTTATGACGGAGAGGCCGTTGCGCGAGATGCTTCTTCTTTCCTCTATACGGGGAATATTGGCAAGTGCCATCTCGACAGGTGTGGTGACATATTGTTCCACTTCCTGCGCTCCAAGTGAAGGTGCCTGGGTAATGACTTGCACCTGGTTGTTGGTTATGTCGGGAGTGGAGTCAAACGGCAGGTTGACCAATGACCATACGCCCCATGCGACAAGGACTATAGTGAGCACTCCTATCACCATCTTATGATGAATGGAGTAAGTAATAAGTTTCTGAAACACAACTAAAAAGTACTTTTGTTCAACTATAGGATTTACTCTTCTTCTCCATGGTCACCCGTAAGGGAGGCAAGATAGAAAGCGTTGTCAGTCACTATTTTCTGCCCTTCCTTGATATGTTTGCAGAGTTGTACCTCCGTATATCTACCGTCTGTTACACCAGTAGACACCTCGTGACGGGAGAAACTGTATTTCCCTTTACGTGGAGAACCGTTCAAGGCAAAGATATACTGTTTGCCATCGGTCTTGACGATGGCTTTGGAAGGCAAGGTCTGACAGAGTTGTGCACTCGTGGCTATCTTGCCAGTCACATACATTCCATCAAACAACTTCACACCTTTCGTAGGATGGAGTCTCACATGAACTGCCACGCTCTTCGTACCATCCGTGAAATACTGATTCATGCCATACACTTCACCTGACAGACTCACCCCTGACTGGTTGGTAAGGGAGAGCCATACACGATTACCCGGCTTCACCTTGGACAAGTCTTTCTCAAAAACGTTCAGGTTGCACTCCACTGCCTGATTGTCGCGGATACTCATGACTGGTGTCTGCATGTCGGCAAAGCTCCCAAGACTTGACATAATCTGAGAGACGACACCTGAGATGGGGGCTCTCAGGGGGAATGTGGTAACAAACTTTCTCTGTGCCACAGCTGACGTGGAAATGCCTATCTGCTGCAGTTGACGTCCAATGCCTGTCAGACTGGCATGTGCCACTTGGTAGTCTTTAATACTCTGTTGGAGCGTTTTCTTCACCCCTGCACCGCTTTGGGAAAGTGACTTCTGCCGTTCCATCTCTGCCTTGGCAAACTCACATTCCTTATAGATTGAATAATACTCTCGCTGTAGACTCATCACATCGGTATTCTCTACAGATGCAACTATCTGTCCTTTACTTACGGTCTGCCCTTCTTTGACGTAGATATTCTTCACGACACCTCCCATCAACGACGACACTTCTCCCTTGTTCTGGGCAGGAAGATAGAGGACACCCGTTGCTTCAACAACCTGATCCATGCTACGCTTGCTCACCTCGTCCATTCTGAGGTCTACAGCACTTACCTGTTTCTCCGTGAGCGGAATGTCAGCGTAGTCAACTTCTTCTTCATGTTCTTCTTCACGGTCCTGCGATTTGGCAACGGAATGCGTTGTAAAAAAGGTAAAGCCTACCAATGCCATCACAGTAATGACAACTACAAAAATGATTCTCTTCATAACTTTTAATTGTTTTTACTGGACAGCAACAAAAATCCCCGAGAGGTCTGCCACTGCCCGATTCATGTTTGCAAAGATACAAACACGTACTTGCAACACAGTTGCATCATGCTTTCCAAA
Organism: Firmicutes bacterium CAG:103; assembly: GCA_963600865.1. Lineage (GTDB taxonomy): Bacteria > Bacteroidota > Bacteroidia > Bacteroidales > Bacteroidaceae > Prevotella. Next base: position 65,053 of record CAVCDC010000001.1, on the reverse strand, counting down.
GAAAGTTTGGCAACTGGGTTGCATTTTTCTTTATTCCATTTGGAGTTTTAAAACGATCCTCGCTTTCTGGAACGTATTACTACATCACATCGTAGCAGTAATAAAAGCACAGAAAGCAAAACAATTCTCCCTAAAGGAGACAAGGAGGTCCACGTCGTCCCTGTTGAGACAAGAATTCGTCAGGTAGGTAGAATGACTCACTACACCAAGCTTCCAAAGACTTGTCTTTACCGAGGGCAAGGGGAATATGTGAAGAGAAAAAGGCAGTCAAGAGATGACCACCAAGAAAAATATTTTTGTCTATTCCCTTCACCAACTTGGCATTGGTGAAGAAATGATGCATCTGATGAATCTGACATCCATCCTGTTCGTTGTCATGATGGGAAGTATGCTCATCGTTTACATGTCCGTCTTGAGGACATTCCTGTTCAACCATGCAGATGCGCTGATAGTGATGATGATGCATCATCACTGTAGAAAGCAACATTCCGATGGTTGCTGTCCAAATGGCAAACAGGTAAAACAGTCTACTTCGCATAATCATGAATTTGCGTTGCAAAGATAGAGATTATTTACCAATAAAACAAATGAAGAGCAAAGAAAATGCCAAAGATAGCAACATTCACATGCTCTCTCATGTAATCTCTCACATCATCGCTCATATAACCTTCATATTTTTGCCATTTCTTTGCAAAAAGAAAAAAAGGTGGTGCGACGTCTTCTCATAACGGCACACCACCTCATATTCAAAATTTTAGCGTATGGTCAATTATTAGTAGAACCACCTACAATATCAAGAAGCTCATTGGTAATAGCTGTTTGACGGCTCTTGTTGTATTGCAGGTTGAGCGTACGAAGCAGTTCATCGGCATTGTCCGTTGCAGTCTGCATAGCCACCATTCTTGCCGCATGCTCACTTGCCTGACTGTCGAGCAGAGCTGTATAGACCATCAGGTGCAACAACTTAGGCACCAAAGCACGAAGAACAGTTTCCAAGTCTGGCTCAACAATGAAGTCATCATTGAGAGGCACAGCCTCTTCCACTACTCTCTTCTCCGTTACCTTCTTGTTGCGCAGATACTCTTGAGCCTTGGCTGTGATGACATTGGAGGTAAGGTCACGGTCGTTGTCCTCACCAATAGCCTCCGTAGAGAGGTCGATGGGCAAGAAAGTCTTGCGGGTGAGAACCTGCGAACCGGCACTCTTGAAATGGTGATAGATCAGTTCCACCTTATCCATCTCTCCAGCAATGTATTTCAGAGCAAGTTCACGGGCTATCGCCGTACAGTCAGCTGGATTGGGCTTTTCAGCAAGTTCAGTGAAGTCGCCGGCTGATTTCAGACCAAGTTTCTGCACCTTTTCTGCCACCTTGCGACCGACAGGATAAACAGTAATGTCGTCTATGCCTTGAGCCTTATACTCTTCCACTGCCTGTACCATCATCTTGATGACGTTACTATTGAAGCCACCGCACAAAGAACTGTTGGAACTGAAGACCACAAGAGCCACGCGGTTGGTGCGTTTATGCTGCTCCTCGAACTCCCTCAGAATAGAAGGAGTACTTACCAGGAAACTCTTGAGGATGTGTTCCAGCATATTCTCATAAGGCAACATGTTCTGTATAGCTACCTGTGCGTGATGAAGTTTACTGGAAGCCACCATCTTCATAGCACTCGTAATCTTACGGGTGCTATTGACGCTTGCAATGCGAGTCTTTATCTCTTTTAACGACGGCATAGGCTATTAAGCTTTATATTGTCCTGCAACATTTGCCATGGTCTCCTCGACTGCCTTGATAGCTTCATCAGTAAGCTGACCGCTGCCCAATGTGCTGACAACATCAGCATGTTGACTGCGCATGGCATCAAGGAACTGATCCTGGCATTCACGAACCTTCTCCACTGGGACATCATGCATCAAGCCGTGTACACCACAGTAAAGAATGGCAATCTGCTCACCCACAGGCATTGGACTGTACTGGGGCTGAACAAGGAGCTGGTTGTTCTTACGACCACGATCAAGGGTCATAGCGGTAACTGCATCCATATCGCTTGAGAACTTGGAGAAGGACTCCAACTCACGATACTGAGCCATATCAATCTTCAACGTACCTGCCACCTTCTTCATACTCTTGATCTGGGCAGAACCACCGACACGGGATACAGAGATACCCACGTTGATAGCTGGACGGAAGCCCTGGTTGAAGAGGTCTGTCTCCAAATATATCTGACCGTCCGTGATGGAAATCACATTGGTAGGAATATACGCAGAAACGTCACCTGCCTGTGTCTCGATGATAGGCAGCGCTGTGAGCGAACCACCACCCTTGACATGACCCTTCATACATTCAGGAAGGTCATTCATCTTCTCTGCTACTTCCTGCTGGTCGTTGATACGTGCTGCACGCTCCAAAAGACGAGAGTGGAGATAGAACACATCACCAGGATAAGCCTCACGTCCTGACGGACGACGAAGAATCAAAGACACCTCACGATAAGCCACAGCCTGCTTACTCAAGTCATCGTATACGACGAGGGCTGAATAACCACGGTCACGGAAGTATTCTCCGATGGCAGCACCGGCAAACGGTGCATAGTACTGCATGGCAGCTGGGTCGGCAGCCGTTGCACTCACAATGATGGTATAAGGCAATGCTCCATGCTCCTTCAGGTTCTGTACCAAAGCAGCCACGGTAGAAGCCTTCTGGCCGATAGCTACATAAATACAGTAGACAGGTTTGCCTGCATCATAGAAACTCTTCTGGTTGATGATGGTGTCAACAGCAATCGCAGTCTTTCCAGTCTGGCGGTCACCGATGATAAGCTCACGCTGGCCACGACCGATAGGAATCATCGAGTCGACAGCCTTCAAACCTGTCTGAAGAGGTTCTTTCACAGGCTGACGGTAGATAACACCAGGAGCCTTGCGATCCAATGGCATCTCGAAAGAGTCTGTAAGATCGATGTCTCCCAGACCGTCGATAGCCTGACCCAATGGATTGACTACACGTCCAAGGAAATTATCGTTCACACGGATAGAAGCGATGCGATGGGTACGCTTCACACTCTGTCCTTCCTTGATGCCAGCCGTTGGACCGAGCAACACGCAGCCTACGTTGTCCTCTTCCAAGTTCATGACGATGGCCATTGTGCCATTCTCAAACTCCAGAAGTTCGTTAGCCTCTGCATTACGAAGGCCATAGATACGTGCCACGCCATCGCTGACGGTAAGCACGGTACCCACCTCGTCAAACTTCTCAGAGCTATTCACCTCCTGAAGTTGCTGCAGAAGCACCTCAGACACCTCACTTGGTTTAATTTTATCTGACATTGTTTTTACTTTTAATTAATTTTAGAAATCCATGAAGAGAACATGTATAATGAACTTGGCACCCTAAGAAAGCGATGTTACTTCATTTATTGTCTGTCTTCTCCTCACTTATCTCCTACTTTTTGAGCTGTGCAAGAACAGTATTGAGTTTCTTCTTGACACTTGCGTCCATTCGGTAAGTGTCATATTCAAGAATAAAACCGCCGATGATGTCGGGGTTCACCTCAGTCTTGAACTCCACAGTTCCTTGTGTTCTCGCCTCTACCATCCTGCGCATCTTTCCCTCTGTATCAGGACTGACGGCAGTAGCGGTAGTCAGCTTACCACGGATGATGTTCTTCTGTTTCCTGTAAAGAGTGATATACGAAGCAGCCATGAATTGCAGGGTGCTCTCCCTACCCTCTCTTAAGACAAGTGCAACAAACTTATTGCTCAACGCTGACGGGTTCTTTCCCAAGGCAGTCGTGAGAAGGGTTTGTTTCTTGCTTTTGGGAAGCATAGGGTTGTCTATCGTAAATCTCAGTTCAGGCACGTCGAGATAACTCTTGTAGAGCGACTGCATCTCCTGATAAACCTGATCTTCGAGCTTCATGCTGACAGCACTCTTGAGGAGCGCGCGCGCATAACGCACCGATATTACACCTATATCCATAAGCTTTACTGTTTGTTGTCAGAAGCTACTTCATCCAGCAGCCGATTTATCATATCCATCTGTGCCTTGTCATCCGAAAGCTTCTCACGGAGAATCTTCTCTGCCACCTGGACAGACAACTCTGCCACCTGTGTACGTATCTCGCGGATAGCGTTCTGCTTCTCTGTCTCTATCTGCGCCTTGGCATCAGAGAGAAGACGAGCGCTTTCTTCACGAGCCTTGTCCTGAGCTTTCTCAACAATAGCATCGCGTGTATTGGCAGCATCCTTGAGAATGGCTGCTTGTTTTTCGCGTGCTTCCTGCAAGATGGATTCACCTTCTTTTTGGATATTGGCAAGTTTCTCGTTGGCTTCGTGTGCCTTCTTCAAACTCTCATCAATGAAAGCCTTGCGCTCTGTCACCATATTGATAATGGCAGGAAAGCCAAACTTCCAAAGGATGAGGAAGACGATGATGAAGACCAAAGTCATCCAGAAAAGCAAACCGCTATCAGGAATCAATAAATCCATATATACTGGTTAAAGTGTTACTAAATGTTTTAACGCCGTTGCCGGTAATCCACACCTCATGCTCTGTCTCCCTGCTCACTTGGAGCAGGAAACAGAGAAGCGCAAATTACATGACGATGGCAAGGATAGCAATGATGACTGCGAAGAAGGCAACACCTTCTACCAAAGCCGCTGCGATGATCATGGAAGAACGGAGGTCACCCATCTTCTCGGGCTGACGAGCCATGGCATCCATAGCCTGACCACCGATACGACCGATACCTATACCTGCGCCTATTGCGGCAAGACCTGCGCCTACTGCGGCACCTAACTTTGCAACTTCTGCTGCCAATAAAAGTGATAACATAATCTTAAAGTTTAAGTTGTTAATATTTTCTTGTTAATTGTTTTATAAATAATCGGTGTTAAGCCACCTCCGGCTCAGCCTCACGGACATGAGCAAGAGAAATGAACACTGCGCTCAACATGGTAAACACCAATGCCTGGATGTAGCTCACCAGAACTTCAAGGAGCATCATGAATGCACTCATTGCCACACTCACTACCGTCATGCCCGAACCTGCCAGATAGTTGGCTACGGCATTTTCGCTGATATTGAACATGATGAAGATAATAGCAGCAAAGCTCAAGGCTATTGCATGACCTGCCATCATGTTGGCAAAGAGACGGATGATAAGCGCCAATGGTTTCGTGAAGATACCAAAGAGTTCGATGAACGGCATCAGTGGCACGGGCACCTTCAACCAAGTCGGTACTTCCGGCCAAAAGATTTCCTTCCAATACTCCTTGGTGCCTGTCACATTCGTAATGATGAATGTGGTCACTCCAAAGAAACATGTACAGGCGATGTTACCTGTCAGGTTTCCTCCTCCTGGAGGGAATGGTACGATACCCATGATATTCGCCACAAAGATGAAGAAGAAACAGGTAAGCAACCAGGGGGCATACTTAGGAGCTTCCTTACCAAGAGTGGCTTTGATCACATCATTATATACAGACATGATAAACATGTGCATCAGGCCGACAAATCCCTTTGGGGCTGGGTCATCTACCTTATGTTTCTTACACCAGCGAGCTGGTACGAGAACACAGATAAGTAGAATGACAGCATCTATGAAGAGCACGCACACGGTCTTTGTGATCGAGAGGTCGAGAGGTCTGACTTCCTCATTGCCCACTTTCTCAACAATCTTGTTGGGGTTGCTCGCAGCATCTCCATTCTTGATGACAAGATTGTAAGGACCGGGGCGGTCGCCATTGGCATCCCTCTCCTCTTTGAACTCGGAACTGCAGAACACATGCCACCCGCTCGTCGTCTTGACGATGATGGGGAGATGTATCACAACAGGGTGGTCTCCCACCTGAGTAATGTGCCACTCATAAGAATCCTTGATATGACCCCACAATATCTCCTTGACATCGATACTCTCCTTTGCTGACACCTGTATGGGAGCCATTGTAAAGAAAAGGACCACCATGAGGAGGAATTGTTTGAGATATTTCATATTCTTATTCTTTTTGTTGTTTATTTTTTCCTATTATACCTTCGTTTCGTTCAGGAAAGTGATGTTCTTTTCTCGACACGAGCGAAGTAAATACAGTCGAACACCAGTAGTGCGACATAAAAGGCAGCGAAAATGACTGTAAAGCCAATAATCTCCGACTTGTCCGCCACCACAGCATAGATGAGGAACACAAGTGCCGCGGCCATCATCTTCAGGGCAGAAGCTGCCAAATAAAACTTGGCAAGGCTGTTGGGAGAAGACTTTGCGACGGCTTTCCATGCTTCACCATAAACCGTACTGGCAACAAGTGAAAAGATAGCAGCCACTACCAACGGACTGACTACGCGGGGAGTAATACTGTCAGAAGAAGCAGAAATGCGGCAAGCAAAGAGTATTGCCAATGCCAAGCCTGCTGTCAACCAGAGCGAAATCTGTTTGTAGCGGTTAGCTATCTGCTTAATCTTCAAAATATTTTCCTTTTCCATTGAATAGATGGTTCAAATCCGTTATTCTACACTGCCACTTGACGTGTCACACTTCCACACACAGGTTCACTTCGTTTTTCTTTACTTCTACAAAGCCACCCATGATGTTGAGGGACTGTTTACCTTCGTTAGTGCCAAACTCCACTTTACCCTCTTCGAGCGAAGAGATAATGGGTGCATGGTCTGTCAATATCTCGAACGAGCCGAGCGTTCCAGGAACCAAGACACTCACCACATCGCCTTGGAAAACGACTTTCTCAGGAGAAACGATCTTTAACTTTAACATAATCCTTGATTTATAATGTTAAGTGATAAGTGTTGAATGTTAAATGATTCGTGTAAAATCCATCTTTGCGATAAAGTATTCTGATTCTTCACGCCTCGTTCTTCACTCTTCACTTCATAGAGGATTATCCCTGAGCTGCAGCAAGAAGTTTCTTGGCCTTCTCCTTGGCATCCTCGATAGTACCAACATTAAGGAATGCCTGCTCTGGAAGATCGTCCACCTCACCGTCAAGAATGGCATTGAAGCCCTTGATCGTCTCTTCGATAGGAACCATCACACCCTTCAAGCCAGTAAACTGTTCTGCAACGGCGAAAGGCTGACTCAGGAAACGCTGTACACGACGTGCGCGATTCACGGTGAGCTTGTCTTCGTCTGAAAGTTCATCCATACCAAGAATGGCAATGATATCCTGCAACTCATTGTAGCGCTGCAACAACTGTTTTACGCGCTGGGCGCAGTCGTAGTGTGCCTTACCGACAATGAGGGGGTCGAGGATTCGAGAGGTAGAGCCCAATGGGTCTACAGCAGGATAGATACCCAACTCTGCTATCTTACGGGAAAGTTCCGTTGTTGCATCCAAGTGGGTAAAGGTCGTTGCCGGAGCAGGGTCAGTCAAGTCGTCGGCAGGCACATAGACAGCCTGCACAGAGGTGATAGAACCCTTTTTGGTTGAAGTAATACGTTCCTGCATAGCACCCATCTCAGAAGCCAACGTTGGTTGGTAACCTACGGCAGAAGGCATACGACCAAGAAGGGCGGATACCTCAGAACCAGCCTGGGTGAAACGGAAGATGTTATCAATAAAGAACATGATGTCGGCAGCCTCGCCGTTCTTGCCACCATGGTCACGGAACTCTTCAGCGACGGTCAAACCCGAAAGAGCGACAGAGGCACGTGCCCCAGGAGGTTCGTTCATCTGACCATAGACAAGGGTAGCCTGACTCTTTGCCAATTCATCCTGGTCTACGAGAGAAAGATCCCATTTGCCTTCTTCCATGGCCTTCTTGAACTTCTCGCCATATTTGATAACTCCAGACTCAAGCATGTCTCGAATCAAGTCGTTACCCTCACGAGTACGTTCTCCGACACCAGCGAAGACTGAATAACCGTTGTGACCCTTGGCGATATTGTTGATAAGCTCCATGATAAGCACGGTCTTACCCACACCGGCACCACCGAAAAGACCGATCTTACCACCTTTCATGTAAGGCTCAAGCAAGTCGATGACCTTGATACCTGTAGCAAGCATCTCCTTGTGGGTCGACAACTCGTCAAATTTAGGAGCCTCGCGATGGATGGGGTACGCCCCTTCCATATCCAACTCCTTCATGCCGTCGATAGGTTGACCGATGACATTCATCATACGCCCCTTGATCTGCTCTCCAGCAGGCATGGTGATAGGATTGCCCGTAGAGACAACCTCCAGACCACGCTGCAAACCATCAGTGTTGTCCATGGCGACACAACGCACCGTGTCTTCACCGATGTGCTGCTGCACCTCCAAGACCAAGTCACGTCCATCAGGACGCTTCACCTTGAGAGCCTCGTAAATCTTTGGAAGCACCTTCTCAGGATTCTCGCCCTTCACATCGAAATAGACATCGATAACAGGACCGATAATCTGGGATATGTGTCCGTTAATTTGTGACATAAGCTATTCGTTTTTAATGTTGTTGTTGGGACGGTTTTCATTCCCGCCCTTGATGTTTTTTGTTTCGTTAATGATTCAGTCACTGTTGTGGCTGAGCGACTGCAAAAGTAACAAACATTCCCGAAAACTCCAAACTTATTCGGAGTTTTGTTCCTATTTTTACCCTTTTTAGCGTATATTAGACAAAACGGCTTTTTTCATGTCTAAAAGTACGCTGCATAAGAGGACAAGCGCTACTTTCGCCTGTCTACAACACCTCTTAGATGCTCAACTCGTCAAGTACCTTGATGAGTTTGCGATCGAATGGTTTGTCCGAACGGATGGCCTCTGACAGAGGTACGTACACAACCTCGTTGTTACGCACGCCAATCATCACATTGCGCTGTCCCTGGATGATGGCCTCTATCGCTCCACAGCCTGTACGCGAGGCAAGGATGCGGTCACGGGCTGAAGGGCGACCACCTCGCTGAAGATGGCCAAGGATGGAAACCCTTACATCAAACTCAGGGAACTCCTTGCGCACACGGTCTGCATAGTAGAGGGCGCCACACTTAGGACTCTCTGAGACGATGACGATACAGCTCTTCTTGGACTTACGGATGCCTCGCTCCATAAACTGTGCCAACTGGTCGACGTCAGTACTGTCTTCCGGGATGATGGCAGCCTCTGCACCACTGGCGATGGCACTGTTCTGGGCCAAGAAACCGGCATCACGTCCCATTACCTCAATAAAGAAGATACGTTCATGGCTCTGCGCCGTGTCTCGAATACGGTCCACACACTCCACGATGGTATTCATGGTCGTGTCATAACCGATGGTGTTATCCGTACCATAAAGGTCATTGTCAATGGTACCAGGAAGTCCGATGCAGCAGATATCATACTCTTGCGCAAAGTTCATGGCACCTGTCAAAGAACCATTACCGCCAATGACAACAAGAGCATCAATCTCTTCCTTCTGAATATTCTCATAAGCCTTCTGTCGACCTTCCTCAGTCATAAACTCCTTGGAGCGTGCCGTCTTGAGAATGGTACCACCCGTACCGATGATTCCACTTACGTTCTCTGTGGTGAAAGACTTGATTTCTCCATTGATCAAACCATCATAGCCACGGAAGATACCTTTTACCTTGAAACCGTTGTAGATAGCCGAACGTGTTACCGCACGGATAGCTGCATTCATGCCAGGAGCATCACCTCCGGAAGTCATGATTCCTATTGTCTTAATCTTTGCCATAAACTATACCTTTATTTATAATTATACCTTATATATTACATTCCATGAACCACATAAGGAACAGTCCTACGCATCCGCCAAGCAGTGCTTTCCAACCCACATTGCGGAAAAACCATCCTACACGCATATGTTCCATTTTCATCAAAGCCAGTCCGCTCACTGTTCCTACACTGAGCACATTGCCACCCGCCATGACGCAATAGACCACTATTCTCCAATACATCCCATTACATCCGTAATTTCCAGCCTCCAGGAGGGGCATACCAGCAGGAGCCATCGTATCAGGAAAAGAGAAGAATGTCATCGCCGTGGCAAAATTGTCAAGAACGGTGCTCAGCACTCCTGCCACAACACCGGTTATCCAGGGATTACCAGCATAGGAATCTGGAGTCATGTAGGCAGAAACGCCATCAAACGCCCCCGTCTCTTTTACCACTCCTACTGCCAACATGATGCCCATGACAAACAGTATCATCTGTATCGACCCATATTGCAGCACCTTAGGCATACGGCGTTCTGCCATATAGTCCATGTTCATCAACTTACGGTTGAATATCTCGTTGACTATCCAAAGGATGCTCAACACACAAAGGGCGCCGAGGAACGGACTAAGTTTCGTAATGTTGTGGAAAGTGGGAATAAACCACAGTCCTCCGATGCCGACAAAAAGCATCACGAGGCGCTGCCATACGTTCAGGCGGGTATCATCACCCCTATAGGGCATGACTATCCATTCAGTCTCCACCCTCTCAGGCAACTTACTTGCCAAGAGCCAAGTGGGAAGAAGCCACGCCACCAAGCAAGGCAACAACAGCGACATGGAAAAGCGCGTCGCTGTGACAAAACCGCTGTTCCAAAGCACCAACCCTTCTGGATTGCCAATCACAGTCAGTGCACCGCCACAATTTGCCGCCAAAAGGATGGCACTACCATAGAACAACCGTTGCCTCCTACTGGTCACAACCCCGTGCATAATGGTGAGCATCATGACCGTTGTCGTAAGGTTGTCGAGATTGGCGGAGATAATAAAGGTGACAACAGCGAGCGTCCAAAGCATCTTCCGACTCCTACGAGTGCGCAACAACTGGCGCACGAAATCAAAACAGCCGTTGTTGTCGAGAATCTCCACAATGGTCATTGTTGACAAGAGGAAAAGCACGATTTCCGCAGCTCTTCCCACATAAGGAAGGAATATGTATCGGGCAATATAATTCTTGACAGTAATGCTGTCATCTGGCATGGTATTCAAATAATCCGCATGCAGATAATGGGAAAAATCGTATGCGTGCTGACTCGTGACGAAATCCATACCGAAACAAATATAGAGAACCCATCCCACCGTTCCGGCAAAAATCGCCACGGCAGCACGGTTCACCTTGGTAATGTTCTCCGTCGCTATAAGGAGACACCCAACAAGCAATATGGACACAATGACTATCGTCATACGCGTTATCTTATCATTTCGAACGCAAAGATAACGAATATTCTTTACATGAGCGGCAAAAAGAACGAAATTTTATATCCGTTTAACGGAAAAATAACGATTATGTCATCAAAGACACTACTTTTGGAGAAGAAAATGCTTACTTTCTCAACTTTCTTGCAAACACATTCTGCACGTTTGTCTTATTTCTCAACTGACGGAATGCATATGACAAGTGTCCAACGGCAAGAATAGCTCCTACCAGCCAATAGCACCAAACGGGAACGTCCATGAAAATCCAAACGACAGCAACGGAAAGGAACAGCGCCTGAGGCAAAATTGCAAAGATCACCTGTCGAGAGAGCTGAAAGGTAAAATAGAACTTGCTATACAGGAGCACACACATCGTCTCCACGAAGTAAGCAACCAAAATACCCAAACCTAAGCCGTCGAGTCCCATATAGTGATATCCCACTATCTGGCTAACGATGAGCAACAAGACACAGGCTGCCTCCTGGCAAAGAAATATCCACGACTTCCCTTTGGACAATGGCAGATATTCTATGGGAATATAGATTGCCTTGAAAAGCATGCTGACCAGAGCCAACTGAGTCATGCGAAGTATCGTCATAAAGTCGCTGTCGTACAAGATGGGAATACCTATGGGCAAACCTATCAACATGACAGTAAGAATAGGACTCACCAAGAGGACGTTCATCTCTATCTGTTTGTTGACGCAATCATTTTGTTCTGTGATGGCACCAGTGACTGATGACAGCCGAGGGAAATAATCAGCATCCATGGAAGAGAATACCAAACCGGAATATACTACAGCCAAAGTCCATCCCGCATTGAAAAAACCGACATGGTCCAGTCCACCTACATTATTAATATATGTCCGTATCAAGAACTCGGCTCCCGAATTCAACAAGCCTGCCAACACAAAGGCTACTCCAAGTTTGATGACTCCTATTCCTTTTCGCAAAAAAGGAATTGAGAATGATACAGAGTATGGATAATAACGCAAAGAGAAATAGAATGTAGCCAAACATTGCGCCAAAGCCTGGAAGACAAGAACGGCGATAATACCTTTCTGATTCCAGACATAATAAACAGGGACGGAGATGACCAAGGAAGAAGCAATGACAAGAAGGGAACTGCTTGCCAAGGACTTCAACTGCCTGGTCGCCTTAAGGACGGCCATTTCACCAGCTGCGAGAATCGTTAGTCCGACAACAGGAGACAACAAGACAAAATGGAGAACGTGGTTTCCCCATGTGAAAGTAAGTTTGTCAAGAAACGAACTGAAAAGAACACAGACGAGAGTACCTAACAATGCCGTTAGCAAACTCCAAGAGCGAATAGACTTAATTGACCCTGCCAGTTGGTCGGATTGAGATTGGTACTTAGAAGATATGACCTGCACACCACTGGTGGGTATCCCGAAGTTGGTTGCAGACACGAGCATATTGATGGTTGAACTAAAGAGAGAGACAAGTCCCATTCCGTTAGCTCCCAACAGAATCGCAGCAAACTTATTTCTTGCGATTCCAATGAGGATATTAAGCCCCTGTACACCGCCAAAAATGCCAGTGTATTTCAGAATGTGAGAGTAACTGTCTTGCTCTTCAACCTTTTCCATTCGCCTTTAGAGATAGGTTTTAGCTGTAATATATATAATATAACGAGCGACTTGTCAACTTATTATGTCGTAAACAAGATTTCTTTATACACAAAAGGTCGGACTCCCATAGGAAATCCGGCCTTTATACTTTCAATCTTGTAAGTAAGATTAAGCCTCAGCAGGAGCCTCTTCAGCTGTCTCAGCAGGAGCAGCCTCAGCCTCAGCCTTGGCAGCAGCCTCAGCAGCCTTCTTGTCAGCCACCTTCTTGGCAATAGCCTCGTTAATCTTCTTCTCTGCCTCAAGCTCCTTAGCAGCAGCCTCTTTCTTAGCCTTTGCTACGCCCTCAGCAACAGCAGCAGTCTGCTGTGTCTTACCAGCCTTCCAAGCATCGAAACGCTTCTGTGCCTCAGCCTCGTCGAAAGCGCCCTTCTTCACGCCACCACGGAGGTGCTTCATCAAGTAAACGCCTTCACCCTTGAGGATGTTACGAACAGTGTCGGTAGGCTGTGCGCCAGTCTCTACCCAGTAGAGTGCACGCTCGAAATTCAAATCTACGGTAGCAGGATTGGTGTTAGGGTTGAAAGAACCAATCTTTTCTGTAAACTTACCATCACGTGGTGCTCTTACGTCAGCGATAACGATACGGTAGAAAGCATAGTTCTTGCGACCGCCGCGCTGCAATCTGATTTTTGTTGCCATTTTTTGTTTTTGTTTTAAAAGGTTTGAATTTTATGCTGTCATCTCGTAACAGCCGTGCAAAGGTACGACTTTTTCGTATCCCTCACAAATTTTACTTGCTCTTTTCTTGTTTTTTAACGTATTCTGTCTGCTGCCTTTACCAACTTCTCGTCGTCCTGGACTCCCTTGCGTGCCATAGCGACAAGGATGAGTCCTACTATCGGAAGGCATACGCCGAAAGAGATACCGAATGTACCCTCCACCTCAGGTATCTGCACCATGCCCAGATAGAGCAGTGCGTAATCGATGCACCACAGGCAGGAGAAGAGTATCGTTACGGCACAGAGTGTCATCTGCAACTGTCTGTTGCGGTACATGAAAATGGTGACCAAAGAGAGCAGTGCCGAGACTGCCGCTAATATAAAAAGAGGTACGCACGTACCTATTATATTAATAGAACCATTCTCTCCGTTCACGATGCCTAAGTTGTAAACGATGACATCACTACCCATGCCTTTAGGAGAAACCACTCCGACAGGCAAGAACAGGCAAAGTAGATAAGCCACTACGGCAAGCAGAAGAAAGATGGACTGTTTCCGCTGTATCATACTGGTCTTAGTTTATGCGATTAGAATATCCAATTACAGATCAAAGGTATCACTCTGCTGCTGTGCATCCTTGGAAGGGTCACGCCAATAGATATTATTCTCAACAAATTCCTCTGTAGCAAGGAGTGTTGGCTTGGGGAGTTTCTCATAGTAGCGGGAGATTTCAATCTGCTCACGGTTTTCGAACACTTCCTCCAAAGAATCGTTGTACGAGGCGAACTCCTGAAGTTTCTTGCTCAGATCTTGCTTGATCTCCATGGCTATCTGGTTGCTTCGCTTGGCAATGATGGCTACGCTCTCGTAGATATTGCCTGTCTCGTCACAAAGATCCATAATGTTGCGTGTAACGGTATTGACCGGTGCGTTTGATTTCTTGTAATCCATAATCTTATTTTATAATCTTTATGCTTGTTATTATCTTTATGCTATGCTTGCTTGACTAATTGTTTTCCAGTTTGCTGTAACTGTCGTCGGGATGTTTCTTCTCAAACTCCTTGCATTTTTCTATATACTTCTCTGCAGTAGCACGCTCTTTGGAGTCAGGATATTCGTTGATGAATCCGTAGCACTCATCCTCGGCATCCTGATAACGCTCCAACTGCTTGCTCTCGACGCTCATCTTTGCCAGTTCATACTTACCCTTCATCACGAGGATGGAGAAATCTTCACGCTTGTTGCTGTAAGGATAGTCCTTCAGGGCGTTCTGCGCTGTCACGATGCAAGCCTCGTAGTTGTTGCCGCCGTTCGTGCAGTTACCGAAATAGGTTCCCATGTCAAAGTAGAGCTTGGCGTTCTTGTATTCCTTCTCCACCAAGAGATCCTGCAGTTCAAAGAGACGGTTTGTTGCCTTTGACTTCAACTTGGCATCGGGATAGAGGTCAAGGAATTCCTGGTAGGCAGCGATAGCCGACACTGTCGTAGTCTGGTCGAGTCTTGGTTCGGGAGCATTCATATAGAGGCTCTCGCCCACATAGAATTTGGCATTCTCGGCATAGATACCCTTGGGATAACTCTGATAGTACTTCTTGAAATATTCAGATGCCGTCTCATAGTCACGCAACCCATATTCCGACATCGCCAACATATACAGACACTCCTCTGCCTCGATGCTTCCTTTCTTCAGCGTAACGAGTTCCTGAAGGAGCATGACGGCACGGGAATACTTACCCGAGGCAAAGCATTCCTTGGCATATTCGTATTTGAAATTATAATTGTCAGATTTATAAACCTGATTAAACTGATTGGTACACCCCGTGAGGAGTGCCACCGCACAAGCCATGATTAAAACAGTTTTTCTCATTGGTTACGTTTTGAGTTGCAAAGATACTTATATTTTACCTTTCGGCAAAGGAAAAGATACATTTTTTCGCAAATAATTAGTCTTTATAACGAATATTGCATTGTTTTTTGTACTTTTGCAAGCATGAATTTCAAGTTGACTTCAAAATACAAGCCCACAGGCGACCAGCCGCAGGCGATAGCTCACCTTACCGAAGGCATCAACAATGGTGATGCCGCCCAGGTGCTGTTGGGTGTCACCGGTTCCGGCAAGACGTTCACTATGGCCAACGTCATCGCCAACACAGGGAAGCCTACACTCATCCTGAGTCACAACAAGACCCTTGCCGCACAACTCTATCAGGAGATGAAGGGGTTCTTTCCCGATAACGCCGTCGAATACTATGTGTCTTACTACGACTACTACCAGCCGGAGGCTTATCTGCCGACAACGGACACCTATATCGAGAAGGACCTTGCCATCAACGAAGAGATAGACAAACTGCGCCTGGGAGCTGTCTCCGCCCTTCTCTCCGGTAGAAAAGATGTGGTGGTAGTATCTTCTGTCTCATGCATATACGGAATGGGAGGCCCTGTTGCCCTACAGGAGAACATCATCAAGTTGAAGAGGGGACAGACGTTAGACCGCAATGAGTTCTTGCGCCGCCTCGTCGATGCGCTCTACGTTCGCAACGACATCGAGTTGAAGCGCGGCTGCTTCCGTGTGAAAGGTGAGACTGTGGATGTGTTCATGGCTTATAGCGACAATGTCCTCAGGATAAACTGGTGGGACGACGAGATAGACTCTATCGAGGAGGTAGATGCCGTTACGTTCCAGCGGATAGAGGCGTTTGCGGAATATGAGCTCTACCCTGCCAACCTCTTCGTTACTACCAAGGAACAGACGGAGCACGCCATACGCATGATTCAGGATGACCTGACCGAGCGCGTACAGTTCTTCAAGGACTTGGGCGACCCTATCAGGGCACAGCGCATCAAGGAGCGTGTGGAGTACGACATGGAGATGATCAAAGAGTTGGGACACTGCTCTGGCATAGAGAACTACTCCAGATATTTTGACGGAAGAAAGGCTGGCGATCGCCCATACTGTCTGTTGGACTTCTTCCCCGACGACTTCCTGCTGATGGTTGACGAGAGTCATGTCAGCATACCGCAGATTGGTGCCATGTATGGTGGTGACAGGGCGAGGAAGCAGAACTTGGTGGAGTATGGTTTCCGCCTACCTGCTGCCTTTGACAACCGTCCGCTCACGTTCGATGAGTTCCATTCCCTACTCCACCAGACGATATATGTATCTGCCACCCCTGCCGACTATGAACTCGCAGAGGCAGAGGGCGTTGTCGTAGAGCAGGTGATACGCCCCACAGGACTGTTGGACCCAGAGATAGAGGTGCGCCCGAGCGAGAACCAGATAGACGACCTGTTGGACGAGATACTCACACGCATAAAGCGCGACGAACGAGTGCTGATTACTACGCTCACCAAGCGCATGGCGGAAGAAATGACAGAATATCTGCTCAACCATGACATCCGGGCGGCATACATTCACAGTGATGTGGCGACACTCGACCGTGTGAAAATCATGAATGACCTGCGTGCCGGTACGTATGATGTATTGGTGGGTGTCAACCTGTTGCGCGAGGGTCTTGACCTTCCGGAGGTTTCACTCGTTGCCATACTCGACGCTGACAAAGAGGGATTCCTGCGCAGTCATCGCTCTCTGACTCAGACGGCAGGACGTGCCGCACGCAATGTCAACGGCAAGGTCATCATGTACGCCGACAACATCACGGAGAGTATGAAGCGTACCATTGACGAAACGGCAAGGAGACGTACCATTCAGTTGAAATACAACGAAGAGCACGGCATCACTCCGCAACAGATTCACAAAGCCATCACCTCTGCCTTGCCGACGGGCAAGGATAGTTCGGCAACAGAGACCTCAGGAAAGGCAAACAACTATGTCTATGTCGAACCAGAAGGAGCCTCGCTTGCCGCTGACCCGATCATACACTCCATGACGAAAGAGGAACTGCAGAAGAGCATCGACAACACGACTGCTCTCATGAAGCAGGCGGCAAAGGACCTGGACTTCATGCAAGCAGCCCAATACAGGGATGAAATCATCAGACTGCAGAAAGAGTTGGATGCGAAATAAGGCTGTCCAACAGGGATGGCATGACTTTAGAGAATAAGAGTGTGGATAGCAACACTCTTATTTCTTTAGCAGTTTGAAGCTCACGCCACTTCCTGCACTTACCACATACACTCCTGCGGGTACATGGTTGATATTTACGTGGGTACTACCTGTCTGGTCTGCCTTTGCTCCAGCCACCTTGTTGCCGTTGAGGGAATAGACCGACACCTGCTCTGCTGCTGCGAGACCGCAGACTGACACGACACCATTTTCACAACTGAACACTGGAGTTGCCTTAGTCTCTGTCTTCACACCTTCGATGCCTGTCACTATATCGTCCTCGAAATAGAAACGGTCAACCTCCGAGAACATATAACTGACATCAGAACTCTCCGTGGCTGACACCTTTATGCCATCAGAAGTAACTGAAACAACAGGTTTTGCCAAGAAAATAAAACTAACTTTTTCGCCGTTGGTCAAAAGGAATGTCACTCCTGGATTTCCGGCAAAAGAGCCAAGGCACAGCATAGCCATGGCGATTAACAGCATTACTCTTTTCTTCATAACTTTCATAGTAGCTATTTTTATCATTTGATTAACATGTGAAGTTCAAGAAGCTAAGGCCATAACCTTCGAGAGTATTGGATTCTTCACTCTTCACTCTTCGTTCTTCATTCTTCACTCTTAACTCTTCACTCTTAACTCTTAACTCTTAACTCTTAACTCTTAACTCTATATCTTGCTCCAGTCGATGGAACGGATGAAGGCAAGTGTCTTTACCCAGTCGCAGTCGATACAGAACTGTATGGGATAATCGTCGCGCCGATAATATGCCAAGGTCAACTCTTCGTCCTTGTCGTTGAAGAGCCTGTGGTTGGCGGTAGCCTCCTTGAAGAGACTTTTCACCATACTCTTGTTGCGCTTCTTCGCCTCGTCAAGGCGTTTGAGGTAGAGCCCCACATACTGATACATGGCATAAGCCTGTTCGTTGAGCATCTTGATGTTGGCATTCAGTTTGGCAACATCTATACTGTCTGACAGCAAGTCGCCTGGCAACAGCACCTTGGAACGGAGATAGGTCGTGGCATCATACTTGAACACCGCCACCTTGCGCACCTCCTTGCTCAACGTCGTGTCGTTTGTCGTGGCAAGCGAAGTACGCATGATCTCATTGAGGACATCTTGCGCACTTGTCGGCAGTACGGACACCACGCAAACAAACAGTACTATAAATATCTTTTTCATACAGATTGTATTTGATTCTGGTAATATCGTTTACGCTACTCTCTGAAAGTGGGACTTCACCTTACCCTTGCTTTTGTCTCGTCAATTGTGCCGGACCAGGAAGATGCTGTGGTCAATACATGGCGGCAGTTCTTCCTGGTAGTGGGTCACCATGATGAGCGTCTTGTTGCGTCGACGGCAAAAGGCTTCTATCACATCCTTCACCAACTGGCGGTTACGGTTGTCCAACCCATGCAGCGGTTCGTCGAGTATCAGTAGCTCCGGGTCTTTGACAAAGGCGCGTGC
Source organism: Firmicutes bacterium CAG:103 (assembly GCA_963600865.1). Lineage (GTDB taxonomy): Bacteria > Bacteroidota > Bacteroidia > Bacteroidales > Bacteroidaceae > Prevotella. Next base: position 46,099 of record CAVCDC010000001.1, on the reverse strand, counting down.
CAACAGGGCAAGGCGTTGTTCTCCGCTTGACAACTGGAGGAAGCCACGTTCTTCCATACCTTCGAGACCGAAGACAGACATCCAGAAGCGGCACTTCTCATAGTCGCCTTCATCGGGACGCACATACAAGCCGACGGAGTCTTTCAATCCACTTGCCACAATGCGTATCACAGGCAGGTCACGCTGATAGGAACGGTGCAGCTCGGGAGAGACATACCCGATATGTTTCTTGATGTCCCATATACTCTCACCGCTGCCGCGCGGTCTTCCGAAGAGCGTGATGTCACAGGCGTAACTCTGGGGGTTGTCGGCACATACCAAACTCAACAGAGTAGACTTTCCTGCCCCATTCTGTCCGCTCAGCGCCCAGTGTTCACCATTGAGCACGGTCCATTCAAGTTCTTTGAGGATGGTGCGCTCACCATAACGGATGCTCACCTTGTTCATGCGTACCACCTCCGGCGCACAATACTCGTTTCCGCTGTAGGGCAGTGCCATTATCGCCTCTGCCTTCTCAGGGGACAACATCCGCTGCGGAACGGGCTGGCGACTGTCAAGATATTGCTGCAAAGTGACCTTAGGAAGCACCTTCATGTCTTTCACCTCCACCACATGCGTGATAAAGTCCGGGATGTCATCGGTCTTGCTCAGGACGAGTATCACCTGGAGAGCCTTCTCCTTGGCGAGGCTGCCGAGGAGTTCCTTGAGTTGGTCGCGCGTGGTGGCGTCAAGTCCGATGAAGGGGTTGTCCATGATCAGCACTCGCGGTTCGGAGAAGAGTGTGGAAGCAAGTTTGAACTTTCGCAACTCACCACTGGAGAGCAGGATGATATACTTGTCCAAGAGCGGTTCCATGTGGAAAAGCTGGTAGATGTGCTGCTGCAACTCTCTCCTTTGCGGTGTGTCCTCTCCCGCCATACGGTAAGCCTCCTCCAACTTGTCGCCGACAAGAGGGGTGTTCTCGTCTATCTCTAATTGGTTCCAGCGCTGCTGGAGGAAATAGGTACGGTCGTTGTCGCCGCCATAAGTATCGCGAAAGGTGATGTACTTGATGTTGTCGCTCACCATCGTCTTGGTACTCGGAGCAAAGTCATAACGAGGCATGTCACCCACGAGCGGATGGCGTCCCACAATCATGTCGACAAACATCGACTTTCCGCTGCCGTTGTCTCCCACTATGGCGATGTGCTCGCCCTCGCAGGAGGTGAAGTTCACAGGCTCGGCCATACGCCACCCTTCCATGCGCGTGATGCCTTTCTCTATATGTATGATATTCTGCATGAGCTCTATCTTCTTATATAATAGTTCATTTATCTTGTGATGCGCGACTGGTTCTTGACGGCAAAGTCTTTCCAACTGTTATAGTGCTTGCCCACCGACTCGGGACGTCCCATCTGTAGGAAATGGCAATAGGCAGCACCGAGGGCATCAGTGGCATCCATAAACTTAGGCATGTCTTTCTCGTCTATCTTCAGCATCCGCTGCAACATACCGGCTACCTGCTCCTTCGAAGCCTGTCCCTGACCGGTTATCGCCATCTTGATCTTCAGGGGCGCATACTCATGGATGGGTACATCGTGCTGGATGGCAGCAGCGATGGCTACACCCTGCGCCCTGCCCAACTTCAGCATCGACTGCACGTTCTTGCCAAAGAAAGGGGCCTCTATCGCCATCTCGTCGGGCAGATATTCGTCTATCACGCCTGTCACCCGTTCGAAGATTTTTCCGAGTCGTAGGTAAGGGTCGCTCTCCTTGCGCATGTCTATCACTCCCATGACGACAAGTTGCGCCTTGTTACCCTGCACGCGTATCACGCCATAGCCCATCACGTTGGTGCCCGGGTCTATACCGAGTATTACTTTTTCCGCCTTGACGGCAGCCTGTCTCGTTCCGTTCATCGGTCCATGTATGGATTATGTGCCAGTTCTTCGCCTATGGTTGTCTCCCCACCATGTCCAGGAAAGACGCGTGTCTTGTCTGGCAGTTGGGCAAGGAGTCGCAGGCTATTGATGATCTGGAACATGGAACCTCCGGGGAAGTCGGTACGTCCAATGCTGCTACTGAACAGGGTGTCACCGGTGAAGGCGACTCCTTCCTGCTCACAATAGAACGTCACGGAGCCACGCGAATGTCCTGGCGTAGGCATCACCAAGAAGGTGTGGTTGCCGAAGTGTACCTGTTCACCATCGTCGAAGAGAACGCCTATAGGTGGGAAGGTGTCTTCTATCTTCATCTGATAAAAGGTCTCTGCCTGCTGTGGCAAGGTCTTCATCAGTTTCTCGTCGCCTGCAGCCACCTCTGGTTTCAGGCCGAACTCCTTGTAAATGGTATCGTTGCCGAAATTATGATCCAGATGACCATGGGTAACAAGCAGATGGACAGGTTTGTATCCACCCTTGCGTATATAGTCCACTATGGCTTGCCGCTCTTCTGGAAAATAGGCACCACAGTCTATAATCACACATTCCTGAGTCTCGTCACTCACCACGTAACAGTTCTCAGAGAGCATGTTACACTGGAATTTTACTATATTTATCATATCTAAGAAAAGTTAAGAAGTTAAGACTAACAGCCTTTGTGGCGTGAGCCTTTTTTACCTTTTTACTCTTTTACCTTTTTACCTTTTTACCTTTTTACCTTTAAACGCTCGGCACATAGACCAACTGTTTGTCTTGTGCAAACCACTCTTCGTCGAAGAAAGTGCTGAGCGGCGTCACCTCTGCCACATGGGCATACGCCTTCAGTTCCTCCTGCAGGTTGCCGCCCTTCAGGCACAGCAAGCCGTTGGGCAACGCATTCTTCTGCTCTTTCTTGAAGTTTTTGCGGATAATCTTCATCAGGTCAGGCAACTGCATCACGGCACGGCTCACCACAAAGTCATACTTTCCCTTCTCCTCTTCTCCGCGCAAGTGTTGCGCCTCTACATTCTCCAATCCCAAGGCGTTTGCCACCTCGCAGCACACCTTGATCTTCTTTCCCGTACCATCAATCAATTTGAAACGGCAGTCAGGGAAGAGTATGGCAAGAGGAATGCCTGGGAATCCGCCCCCACATCCGAAGTCAAGTATCTCAGACCCAGCCTTGAAACGCAACGCCTTGGCTATTGCCAAAGAGTGGAGCACATGGTGCTCGTACAGGTTGTCGATGTCCTTGCGGCTGATGACATTGATCTTGGAATTCCAGTCGCGGTACAGGCCATCGAGTTGGGCTATCTGTTCCTTTTGATGCGAACTGAGTTCTGGGAAATATTTCTCTATGATATTCATCTTGTTTTGCTGTTTGCTACATAATTTGTGCAAAGATACGGCATTTTTCGCAAAATACGTTTTCTTTCCTCAAAAAGTTTTGGTCTAAAGATTGTTTTAACCACCAAAGAATGCATGGTCGAGAATACACCCGGGTATTTTTCTAATGAGACCCGGGTATTTTTCCAACGAAACCCGGGTATTTTTCCAACAAGACCCGGGTGTTTTTCGAACAAGATTCCAAGATATTGCGCATTCAAAAAATGACGAATTCCAGCATAGAGCATATCGCAAAACACATACTATAACTATAAAAAAGGTGTAAGACCATCCTTCTTCGTAGTAGAAGCGGAAAAGTCTTACACCTTATTATATATGATGGAGTAAACAAGAGCAGATGCTCCATTTTCGAATGCCCCTATATAAATATATCAGAGGCTGCGGCAAGCGTATGCCCGTATCTGTCTGGGCTACTGCCCTTCTACCACCTCGAAATCTTCATTACGCATACCCCGTATGGCAACGGCATAGCCACCGAAGTTGAAGACAAGCTGACGGTCACGGTCTATACGGACGATATAACCTTCACAACCTTTGCAGATACCTGTGCGCACACGCAGTTTCACGTGGTCTTTGGCAAATTTCTCAAAGGGTTCTCGCAAGAATGTCACCCTATCAGGGGTTTCCTTCAAGACAGCCATAAAGGGCTGCATGACCTTATCCTCGATGGAGGCTGGTTCACCCTTGCATCTGTCATTCACCAAATGGAATTGCGGATACTCTTCCCGCAAGAAAGCCTGAAGAGTCTTTGTCTCGCCCTGTAGGAACACGAGTCCGCTGATGGTGGGTTTCAGTTCCTTCTTCACACCGCCGTTCTCATTCTTCTGCCTATATCTGAAAGAACGATGGACAAAACAGGGAATGGGAGACTGGGAGTTTTTCTCGTTATAGACTTCCATCTCCTTCTCAAAGACCCGGACAGTGCTATTGTGGATAAACATGTAGCCCCAAGGCTTCCCTTCTGTACTCGAAGCCGACTCTTCGTCAGCCTCCAGAATGCGAATATCCTTAGGTAAATGCTTGTCCGCTTCTATTGCCGAAGCCTGCTTTGTCAATTCATTCTTTTCTTCCATCATCTTAACCGTATTCAACTTTCGGTAGTTCGGGATGTTATAGAATATATACAGGGGCAAGACACGACGGCCTTGCCTCTGCTAAAAAAAATTACTTAATCAGATCGACACTTCTCTTGAGGAACGCATCGAGGGCAGCACCTTTCAGCATACCGTTCTGAAGGAGAGCGAGGTCGATGAGTTGATGAACCACACTGTTGCCCTTGGCATAGTCGGCGATGACCTGACTGCGCTTTGCCTTCTCGTCGTTGACAGCCTTCTCAGTGTTCTTCACATCGTCCTTCTCTTCCTGAGTAATCTCCTCAGGTTTCTTCTTGCCCTGTTCCTGACGGAGAACGGCAAGGCGAGCCTCCTGTCCCTTGATCTCGGCAAGGATAGGTTTGAGAGCCTCTGCCGTGTTGCTCTCGGCATCAGCGAGAACTTTCTTCACGAGGGCATGGTCGGCGTTGAGCACGATGCTATAGCTGTTAGGCATCTGACCATAGAAGTTCATGCCAGCCTGGAACTGACTCATCTGCTTCATACGGCGCATATACTCATTCTGTGTGATGAGCACAGGCTGATTCAGCTCGCCCAAAGCCTGTACATCGACAAAGAACTCGGCTTTCTCGATATGTGGCATCTGAGAACGGAACACTTCTGACAAATTGTCACTCTGTTCCTTGGTAAGGTCGGTCTTTTTGGCATCTTCCTTGACGATAAGACGCTCTACGATGTCACTGTCCACACGTGTGAAGCGGCACTTCTCCAATTTCTGCTCTAACATGTTGACCATAGGTGTGTCCAACTGGCCGTCCATGATCAGGACAGAATAGCCCTTCCCCTTTGCTGCCTCAATATAGGAATACTGTTCTTCCTTGTTGTTGGCATAGAGATAAACCAAGTTGCCGTCTTTGTCGGTCTGGTTGTCCTTGATGAGTGTCTTGTACTCCTCATAGGTGAAGTACTTGCCGTCAACATCCTTGAAGAGGGCGAAGTCCTTGGCACGGTCGTAGAAGTCTTCTTGCGAGAGCATACCATAGTGGATGAAGAGCTTGAGGTCGTCCCATTTCTCCTCATACTCCTTGCGGTCCTCCTTGAAGATAGAATTGAGACGGTCAGCCACCTTCTTGGTGATGTAAGTAGAGATCTTCTTGACGTTGCTGTCGCTCTGCAGATAGCTGCGGCTCACGTTCAGAGGGATGTCCGGAGAGTCGATGACACCATGGAGAAGAGTCAGGAATTCGGGCACGATGCCTTCCACCTGGTCGGTCACGAACACCTGGTTGCAGTACAGCTGTATCTTGTTGCGCTGCATGTCAATGTTGTTCTTGATGCGTGGGAAGTAGAGGATACCCGTGAGATTGAACGGGAAGTCTACATTGAGGTGTATCCAGAACAGAGGTTCGTCCTGCATGGGATAGAGCGTGCGGTAGAAGCTCTTGTAGTCCTCGTCCTTCAGCGTACTTGGAGTCTTGGTCCAGAGGGGTTCCACATTATTAATAATGTTGTCCTCATCAGTCTCCACGTTCTTGCCGTCCTTCCACTCGGTCTTCTTTCCGAAGGCTACGGGCACAGCCATAAACTTGCAGTACTTGTTGAGCAATTCCTCTATCTTGCTCTTCTGGAGGAACTCCTTGCAGTCATCGGCGATATGCAGGATGATGTCAGAGCCACGCTCAGCCTTGTCGGCATCCTCTATCTCGAAAGCAGGCGAACCGTCACAGCTCCATTTCACAGCCTTGCTACCCTCACGATAGCTCTTGGTGACAATCTCCACCTTGTTAGAAACCATGAAGGAAGAGTAGAAGCCAAGGCCGAAATGACCGATGATGGCGTTGGCGCTGTCCTTATATTTGTCGAGGAAGTCGGTGACTCCAGAAAAAGCTATCTGGTTGATATACTTGTCTATCTCCTCCTCTGTCATACCGATACCATGGTCGCTGATGGTCAGTGTACCAGCTTTCTCGTCGAGAGACACATGCACCGTCGTGTCACCTATCTCACCCTTGAAGTCACCCTGGGCAGCAAGCGTCTTCAACTTCTGTGTGGCATCCACTGCATTGGAAACCATCTCACGCAGGAAGATTTCATGGTCTGAATACAAGAATTTCTTGATGACAGGGAAGATGTTCTCTGTCGTTACTCCAATGTTACCTTTTTGAGCCATAATTTTATTGTTTCTTTTAATTTGTTGTTTGTTACTTTTTGTCTGCCATCCGCTGTTTCATCACGAATGAGTATCGTACATCAGCCTGTCATCAGTGGCAGTGGCAAAGTGACATTTGCCGATAAGTACACGATGAGTATTACAAAGAGCGTGCCAAATTGGTGCAAAATGTATCAGAGTGTATCTCATATGTTTCATTGTTGTCTGTTTCCGTGATTTTTCAAGAACATCATTTGTCCGAACTGATTTTTATTGCTATCTTTGCAGTAACCGAAAATAAAAATCTCCTAAGTCGTCATGAAGAATCATACGAACCAAAACGATATTGTAGCGGACTACTACACACGTTTCTACGAAGACATCAAAAACTTCGTGGGAAGCAAGTTGCATTATGCAGACGAGACAGAAGACATCGTGCAAAACACTTTTGTACGACTGCTGCAGATGAAACAGATGATTACACCTGCCACTTTGCGCTCATTGGTATACACCATAGCCAACAACCTAATCTTAGACTACTGGAGGCACAAGAAGAAGGCAGAGGAATACGAGCATTTCATCAGAAAAGCCGACTGGACCGGCAAATGGTCCGTAGATGGAGAATCTGTCTATTCAGCTACAGAGATAGAGAGATTGTTGGAACATGGTATAGCTCTGCTCAGTCCCAAGCAAAGGAGTGTATATCGTTTGAACCTTTACGACGGACTGCAGGTCAGCGAAATCGCCCAAAAGATGAACTATAACTATAAATATACAGAAAACCACCTTGGCAAAGCGCGCAAGGTGGTAAGGAATTATCTCAAGGAAATGTTGGCATAGGAGAGTCTATGCCTCTTTTTCCAAATGTCGGTATAAAGCATTACATGACAGTGACTTTCACTTTTACAGGAGTGTCCTTTTGGCGTTTCCAGTTCTTCAACCAGTCATACCACTTCTTTTCTCCCTTAGGCCCAAAGGTCTCATTGTCACTGGTATAAGCCAAATGGTATGACAACTTATTGCCAACGGGGCGAACCACCTGCGTAAGACAGTCTTTGTTGGCTGCCACTTGCTCCACCATATAACTTTTCGGTATATAGATACCCAAGCCGACGGTCTCTATTTTATGCTTTCCGTCATCCTTTCCTGTAGGCCAGTCGGCACCATAACAGCCGCGAAGCCCCTTGCCGTCGGCATACTCAGTAGAGTTCTTCACATTGATGAGTCCTGTAGCAAGCCTGTAGTTACTTGCATCTTTGTTAAAGAACACATCCACGTCAAAATCTCTGTGTCCGCCATAGATAGTATACCGTATCGTGGCATTGACAGGACGCAACCCAGGAGCAGGAACCCAACCGCCATCGACAATCTCGACGATGGCACGCACGGGACCTTCTGCTACGACACGCTGTTCACGGTGGCGCACACTGTCAAGAAGCAACGGTTGTGAGCCGTCCCACCCGCGCAAGGCACCCAGGCCATAGGTGTTTCCTACCCACAGCACATCATCACCAGAACCAGCCGCTATCTGCTCGGCAGAGGGATAGAACTGTGTGTCTTTGATTACCAAACCCTTATTTACCTTTCCGTAGAGGTCTATCGTCTGTCTCTTGTCAAAGTAGACTCGCATGGCAACAAGGTCACTCTCGAAACAGACTCCGTGTGAATGTACATAGTGATAGGGATCACGTGTCTTGTCGTCAAAGGCGAGGTTGCGCAGATAGATATCTTGCTGGTTCTTGGCAAGTTTCTTGTTACGACTCGGCAACACCAGTTCGGCGAATGTGCGTGAGGGATACTCCTTCTGGCTTCCCTCATCATACAACTTGACCGTATAGACCTTCGTCTCTTTCTTTCCCAAATCAGCCAAGAAACAAACCTGATCGTTCTGCCAATCATGGTCAGTGTCATCAATCTGGGAAACGATTTCATTGCCTCCAGCATCTGTGACAACAGCACGGCGTACATCCATCCCCAAACGGGAGATGTCCAACACAACAGGTTCGTCACACCTCACCTCACCGACAGGGTTAGACACCTCCACTGTGAGTGACTTTTCCTCGGCACACACAGTCATGGACAAGCATGCCAAGAGGGAGAACAGAATCATTTTATTTCTCATCTTCATCAGAATTATTCAGTTCGTTATTTCAACTTCTTCTTTAACTGCAACTTAGGAATCTTCAGTTGCTGACCGGGCTGTACCGTTTTGGTACCATTGATGGCTTCCACATAACACTCCATACCTTCACCCAAATGCAGACGGCTGATACTCTTCATGGTCTGCCCCTTCTTTACTGTGACAGTAGAGGCAACCCCCACGATGCGATAAGCACCAGTACGGACACGCGGATCCTTATCATACTGGGCAGAAGACTTAGCAGTTTTTTCTTCATCTACTGAGCGACTGACATCGGCAACGGGCTTTGCTGCCTCCTTCTTCTCTGCTGTAGGTTTCACTCTATCTGTAGCGGTTGACTTGTTGTCAGCTTTGTTATCAGCTTTGTTGACCGCCGCTTTATCAAAAGTCTTGTCAGCAGCAGACTGTCCGTTTTCCTTTTCTGCCTTATCCTCTTGCCCCTCACTCTTTTCCGCCTGTGCCACAGCCTCACTTGCCTGTACCATACGAAGACTGTCCTCACGACTCTTCCGCAGCATTTCTGCGATTTGTGCGTCCTGCGGAGCTTTCTTGCCAGAGGTCTTCTGTTTTGTCTCATAAGACTTTAATCTTACTTCCAACAGATTACGCTCCATCTTTATCTTACCATAATTAAAGCCAATCCAACCGACACAGACAAGTAGCAAAACCAAGACGGCAGCAGAGACTGGCAACACCCAGCGCGGCAGTTTGAAATAACCAGAAGTACCGCCATTGTGATTCTCATCATCATCATCATTATCATCGCCATCATTGACATTTTTATCATTAGCATTGGCATCATTAACATTGTCGTTGCCGTCGTTGCCATTGCTAATATTGTCATTGCCTTCACCAGTGTCATCTCCGACGCCAGCAGTATCAACATCAGTGGTCGGGGAAACGCAGACATCTGTGGTTTCTGATTTTACGACATCCGCAACGACCATTCCAGCAGTATCGGTATCGTTTGATGTTTCAGTATCATCCATGGCAGAAGCGACAACTTCTTCTTTTTTTATTTCCTGGTCATCTGATGATAAAGATTCTAAAACCGCAGTGTCGTCTTCTTTTTCTTCCGAAAGAGGAATGGTGGCTTCTTCTGTATGTTCGTCTTCAGCAATGTTTTTCTTGTCGAAGGAAACATCACCAAGTACTATGACCTCATCGGTGGCATATTCAACAGTAGATGGAGCTTCAGGGACCTCTTTCGTAACATTTTCTGAAACATTTTCCGTTACATCTCCCGCAACATCTTCAGAAACATCTTCTGTAACATCTTCAGAAACCTTCTGCAGAGAGAATTTATTGTCAATCTCTGAAAAGTCAACACCATCGTTCACCACGACCGTCTCAAACTGCGAGAAAGGTTTGTTGACGATTTCCTTCAATATGCTATCTGGCGTGAAACTGATTTTCTCACGCCCGCCAATAACAATTCTGTCACCCGTATTCACGTCAATACTCTCGCGGTCCTTTACCATCATGACCTTGAACGTACCGAGCCATCTCATCTTCAGCAGTTTCTCTGTCTGCAATGACGTACTTGCCACCTCAAACATCTGCTTGATGAAGATCTCGGCATCCGACTGACTCATGCCACATTTCTCGGCAAGCGCCTGAGACAACACGGCAACACTCGACCTACTGCTCATCGTCCGTCCCTCCATTCTTTAGTTTATCCTTGATAGAACCAACAGGTTTGAATCCAAGCACCAATTTCGGCGGAACCAACTGTCGCTTTTTGGTTGTGGGGTTCACCACCACTCTTTCCATACGCTTCTTCACCTCAAACGTTCCGAACCCGGGAAGAGCCACCGGTTCGCCCTCCTCAAACTGGACAATCATTGCATCAATAACCTTTCTCACAAGTTTCTGTGTATCCTCTTGTGAGTATCCCGTCCTACGAGCCAGTGCTGCGATGTATTCCTTGTTGTTCATATTAATTCAGCATATAAGTCGAATTCGTCACTCGATGTTATCTTCACATGATAGAAACTGCCTACTCTCAGCCGTTTCGTTGCCTTTACCAACACCTCGGGGTCAACTTCAGGGGAACAGAACTCGCTACGGCCTACATAATAGTCGCCTTCTTTTCTGTCAATAATAATCTTCATTTCCATTCCCACTTTCTCTGCCTCGACCTCAGAACTGATCTCCTGTTGCAGAGCCATGAGTTTGCCGAGTCTCTCCTGCTTGACATTTACAGGCACATCATCTTCGTAATGCTCAGCGCTATAGGTACCCTCTTCTTCCGAATAAGCAAAAGCGCCCATTCTTTCAAACCGTGCCCAGCGCACAAAGTCCATCAATTCATGGAAGTCCTCTTCCGTCTCTCCGGGGAACCCTACCATCAAGGTAGTGCGAAGGTGAATGCCAGGCACTCGTCGGCGTATCTCCTCGATAAGGTTCATCGTTTCCTGTTTGGAAACATGGCGGTGCATACGAGTGAGCATATGGTCACTGATATGCTGCAGGGCGATGTCAAGATAGTTGCACACGTTCGGCTTTTCACGCATCACATCGAGCAAGTCCATAGGAAACTGGTTGGGATAAGCGTAATGCAGACGTATCCACTTTACTCCAGGAATATCAGCCATCTCGCTGATGAGTTCCGTGATGTGATGCTTTCCGTCAATATCCAGACCATAGTAGGTAAGTTCCTGGGCTATGATTTGAAACTCCTTCACGCCTTCGGCTACGAGCGAACGCACTTCATTGAGAATGTCCTCCTTTGGACGACTCACATGCTTACCCGTGATGATGGGGATGGCGCAATAGGCACAATGCCTGTCGCAGCCCTCCGCAATCTTGATGTATGCGTAATGATGGGGAGTAGTAAGATGCCTTCTTCCGTCACACGCAGCGACATCGGCTTTGCCCAATTCCCCAAGGAGCTGTTTATAGTTGAACTTACCATAAAACTTGTCCACCTCAGGGATTTCCTTCTCCAGTTCTTCCTTATAGCGTTGCGAAAGACACCCCATGACATAGAGTCTGTTGAGTTTACCTTCCTGTTTGCGTTGCACAAACTCAAGAATGGTATCAATACTCTCCTGTTTGGCATCTTCGATAAACCCACAGGTATTGATAACCGCTATTTCCCCTTGAGGGTGCTTTGAGTCATGGACACAATGATATCCGTTCGCCTCAAACTGTTTCATCAACAATTCGCTGTCCACAAGATTCTTGGAACAGCCCATGGTTATGATATCTATCTCGTTTTTCTTCACTGTCTATTGTTCTTTCAGATAGTTTGGTAATGGTTACTTGAAGAGAGAGTCAACAAATTCCACTTTGTTGAAGAGTTGCAAATCCTCCATGCCCTCACCCAAGCCGATGTACTTGACCGGTACTTTAAGTTGGTCGGAGATACCGATAACGACGCCACCCTTTGCCGTACCGTCAAGTTTGGTAATGGCAAGCGACGTGATATTTGTCACTGCGGCAAACTGCTTTGCCTGTTCGAAAGCGTTCTGGCCCGTACTACCATCCAAGACAAGCATCACCTCGTCGGGAGCCTCAGGAAGGACTTTCTTCATCACCTCTTTGATCTTCTTCAGTTCATTCATCAGTCCCACCTTGTTGTGCAGACGACCAGCAGTGTCTATGATGACCACATCAGCATTGTTAGCCTTGGCACTCTGGAGAGTATCAAAGGCAACAGAAGCAGGATCAGAGCCCATCTGCTGTTTGACGACGGGGACACCGACGCGCTCTCCCCAGATACAAATCTGTTCTACAGCGGCAGCCCTAAAGGTATCGGCAGCACCAAGATACACCTTCTTACCAGCCTTCTTAAACTGATAGGCAAGTTTTCCTATCGTAGTGGTCTTCCCCACTCCATTCACACCGACGACAAGGATGACATAAGGCTTATGGTCGGTAGGCAGATTCCAGTCATCATTATCCACGCTATGGTTTTCTTCCAACAAGGCCGCAATCTCCTGGCGCAAGATGGCATTCAGCTCAGACGTAGACACGTACTTATCCCTTGCCACCCGTTCCTCTATGCGGTGAATGATTTTAACCGTTGTCTCTACACCCACGTCAGAGGTGATGAGCACCTCCTCCAGGTCGTCAAGCACATCATCGTCTACCGTTGACTTACCAGCCACGGCACGAGCCAGTTTTCCGAAGACGCTCTGCTTCGTTTTCTCCAAGCCCTTGTCGAGCGTTTCCTTTTTCTTGCTGCTAAATAAACCGAATATACCCATAAATCCAATTTGTTTTGTGTGCAAAGATAGGCAAAATAATTGTATAAACAAAAAATAAGGTTGCAAATCTTACGATATGCAACCCTACTTCTCATATAATCATTTGATTTTCTAATCAATACCTATAGGATTAGTCTTTGAAGAAATCCTTTACAGCCTCGTTAGGTACCATCTTCTCATCGAAGACATAAGCACCAGTCTTGGGGCTCTTTACCATTTTGATAACCTTAGTATATGCACGACCATCCATATTACCTTCATGGAGGGTAGCGACCGCTTTCTTTGCCATAGTCTATTCTTAATTGATAAATTATTATAAACCTCTGTTGTCAAGCTTACTTAATCTCCTTGTGAAGAGTCATTTTCTTCAGGATGGGATTGTACTTCATCAACTCAAGACGCTCAGGAGTATTCTTACGGTTCTTAGTAGTCACGTAACGGCTTGTACCTGGCATTCCACTGTTCTTATGTTCAGTGCACTCGAGGATAACTTGAACTCTATTACCTTTTGCTTTCTTTGCCATGATATTTATTCTCCTATAACTTTAATGTCTTTCCAATCTACATAACCATTGGCAACAGCCTTCTTCAAGGCAGCGTCAAGACCTACCTTATTGATAAGACGAAGACCAGCTGCACTGATCTTGAGGCTAATCCAGCACTGCTCCTCTACATAGTAGAACTTCTTGCTGAAAAGATTGACGTCAAAGCTTCTCTTGGTACGGTGCTTTGAGTGAGACACATTATTGCCTATCTGTGCCTTCTTTCCTGTAATTTGACAAATCTTAGACATTTCTATCTTTAATTTTCTAATTCGTTAATTGATACCTATTCCAAACAGGGTGCAAAATTACAAATAATTATTGTATACACAAAATATTAGCACCAATAAACTAACCTTTTAAGGTTTTTTATATTTAAAATTACAGGATTTGCATTTTTATTCGTCTTTCTTCAGTTCTTCCTCGTGTTCCTTAAGGAAATTGTAGATGGATTTCAGCGCCGTATTGGTAGCTATTGCAAGATTGATATCCCGTCCATAATCTTTAGTCAGTTTGACAGTACGCACATCGTCCTTGCTTCCGTATGCCAACCAAATGGTGCCAACCGGATTTTCAGCTGTACCGCCTGTCGGTCCAGCCACTCCCGTAGCAGAGACAGCATAGTCTACGTGGAGAGTCTTGATAGCGCCAAGCACCATCTGGCGTGCCACCTCTTCGCAAACAGCAGTCTGCTCCAATAGGACTTCATGACTCACACCAAGCAGATTTTCCTTCACCTCGTCAGTATAAGAAACGATACCACCCTTGAAATAGTTGGATGCGCCAGGCACAGAGATAATTGCCTCAGCGATGCGTCCGCCCGTGCAACTCTCAGCTGTACCCATTGTTTTCTCACTTCTATAGAGCATTTCAGAAATATTCTTGCTCAATATCTTACTTTCAAATTCCATTGTTTATATATTGTTTTATTAAGAAAAGGCATATCATTTAAGACAATGCACTTCATTAAGAAAAGGTCACTTTCGAATAGGCGGGAAGGTCTATGGTCGCGAAATCACCGTCACGATATTTAAAGGTACCGACACAACCTATCATTGCCGCATTGTCAGTGGTATAACTGAACTTGGGGATATATATCGTCCAACCATAACGCTGGGCATGATCCCTAAAGGCATTGCGCAACCCGTTATTGGCAGAGACGCCACCCGCCACAGCCACATGCTTGATGCCTGTAGTCTTCACGGCAAGGCGCAGTTTCTTCATCAGGATATCCACGATGGTATACTCGATGCTTGCGGCAAGGTCATATTTGTTCTTTTCAACAAAGTCGGGATCAGCCTCCACCCATTTGCGCAAACTATAGAGGAAACTGGTCTTGAATCCAGAGAAGCTATAGTTCATGCCAGGGATATGAGGTTCCGAGAAGGTAAAAGCCTTCGGATTACCCTGTCGGGCATACTTGTCGACAACAGGACCACCGGGATACCCCCACTCCAGTACTTTGGCACACTTGTCTATAGCCTCACCGGCAGCATCGTCGATAGTCTGTCCCAACACCTGCATGTCATTATAGGCATTCACCTTGACTATCTGAGAATTTCCACCGCTCACCAACAAGCACAAAAAAGGAAAAGGAGGAGCCGTCTGGTCATCATCGCTCTCCTTGATAAAATGTGCCATCACATGTCCCTGCAAATGATTGACATCTATCAATGGGATACCAAGCGACCGTGCAAAGCCCTTGGCAAAGCTTACGCCCACAAGCAAAGAACCCATCAGTCCGGGTCCACGCGTGAAAGCCACAGCACTGAGGTCTTCCTTCTTGATACCAGCACGCGCAATCGCCTGGTCTACCACCGGCACCACGTTCTGCTGATGAGCTCGCGAAGCAAGTTCGGGAACCACACCACCATAAGCCCTATGGACTTCCTGCGATGCTGTAACATTACTGAGCAGCACGCCGTTTCTAAGCACAGCTGCAGACGTATCGTCACAACTGCTTTCTATCCCTAAGATATAAATATCCTTGTTTTCCTTATTTTCCATCGTTATTCCTTTTCTGCAACAAACAGAAGACATTCCGTAACCCTTATCCTTACACCTATATCCTTATACCTATTATATATAGGGAGGGCATTTCTCAGGTTACCTTAATGCGTCAGCACTTCCACGCCATGCTCTGTCATGAC
Source organism: Firmicutes bacterium CAG:103 (assembly GCA_963600865.1). Taxonomy (GTDB): domain Bacteria; phylum Bacteroidota; class Bacteroidia; order Bacteroidales; family Bacteroidaceae; genus Prevotella. The sequence goes on along the minus strand of CAVCDC010000001.1, from coordinate 30,547 downwards.
GAAAGTGTGCTCCCACTGAGCCGAAGGCTTCTCGTCGCCAGTGATTACTTCCCATCCATACGGGTCGTCAGCATCGATAAACACCTTCCATGTACCCATGTTAATCATCGGTTCGATGGTAAACACCATACCGGGCACCAACAACATGCCCGTACCCTTATGTCCATAATGTAGCACCTCTGGTTCCTCGTGGAACTCAAGACCTACGCCATGGCCACACAAGTCACGGACGACACCATAGCCATACTTCTTACAATGCTTTTCTATAGCATGACCGATGTCTCCCACAAAACTGTAAGGTTTAGCCACCTCAGCACCTATCTCAAGGCATTCCTTGGCAACCCTTACAAGTTGTTCCTTTTCGGGAGTTGTCTTTCCACCAACGATAAACATGCGCGAAGCATCAGCGTAGTAACCATCCACGATAGTAGTCATGTCCACATTGACGATGTCCCCCTCTTGCAGCACGTCTTCCTCTTTGGGAATGCCATGGCACACCACTTCGTTGATGCTCGTGCAGACACTCTTGGGATAGCCCGAATAGCCGAGGCAAGCAGGTGTGGCATCATGGTCTTTACAATACTGCATACAGATATCGTCAATCTCCTGCGTATTCATGCCAGGGCGTATCGCCTCAGCCACAGCGTCAAGGCATCCAGTATTCACCACGCCACTCTTGCGTATGCCCTCTATCTGTTCAGGCGTCTTTATCAATTCACGGGTAGGCACAAGTTTGCCTTTACCCTCCCAGTACATCACCTGCTTATCGAGTTCAGTCAGGGGCTGACCAGGCAGACAATGCCATCTTTTCTTTTTGATTCCCATATTTTTATATGTCTTAATCTTCTTGCTTGATTATGCGGATGCAAAAGTACATTTTTTTTCGCTAATCGCCAAACTTTTCAGTTATGTAATACTAAAAAATAACTTTGCAGTATGCTGCCTGACGGAAATCTTTAACAGGATTGTAACATCTGTTTAAGAACCTTGTAACATACCAAGCGTACCTTTGCAGCCGATAAGAAACCCTTGCGTTCTCTTGGCGCATACCGTTGCCATAGACACGCCACGGATTTGGAACAACAACAAACATTCAAGCAAAATATGAGTACGATTTATTTATGCATCGTGATCTTCCTGCTCTGTCTGGCAGTGTTTGATCTCTTCGTGGGAGTCAGCAACGACGCTGTCAACTTCCTGCAGTCGGCCATCGGAGCCAAGGTGGCCAAGTTTCGCACCGTGCTGATCATCGCCTCCTTAGGCGTGGTGCTCGGTGCCATCATGTCGTCGGGTATGATGGACATCGCCCGACATGGCATCGCCAGTCCGGACCACTACTCGTTTGAGGAGATGATGACGCTCTTCCTCGCCGTGATGGTGACCGACGTGATGATTCTCGACGTGTTCAACTCGCTCGGTATGCCTACCTCCACCACCGTTTCGTTGGTGTTCGAGTTGCTGGGTGGTGCCTTCATCCTTGCCTCTATCAAGATGGTGGGCGACCCCAGTCTCAACTACGGCGACCTGCTCAACAGCGACAAGGCGTTGGAAGTGATCATGGGTATCTTCTCATCCGTCATCATCGCCTTCGTGTTCGGCGTGTTCGTGATGTGGCTCTCCCGTGTGGTCTTCACCTTTAATTATAAGAAGCACTCACGTTACAGCATCGCCATCTTCGGTGGTATTGCCTTCACAGCCCTCTCTTACTTCATCTTCATGAAGGGCTTGGGCAAGAGTCCTTACCTGCCACAGAACATCCGCGACTATATCCAGGACAATGTGGGCTTCCTCCTCGTGGTAACCTTCGTGGTTTCCTCCGTAGTGATGGAGTTCATGCACCTCTGCCGCATCAATATCTTCAAGTTTACCGTGCTCCTCGGCACCTTCGGTCTTGCCATGGCCTTCGCTGGCAACGACCTCGTGAACTTCATCGGTGTGCCTCTCGCCGGTCTTTCTTCTTATGAGGACTTCATGGCCAACAGCAACGGTGTTGCCGCCGACAGCTATCTGATGACTTCCCTGATGGATAGTGCCAAGACCACTCCCGTATATCTTCTCGCCGCTGGCGTCGTGATGATTGTCGCCATGGCCACATCCAAGAAGGCACAGAACGTGATCAAGACTTCCGTAGACCTGAGCCGTCAGGACGAGGGCGACGAGATGTTCGGTTCTTCCAAGGCAGCCCGCGTCATCGTGCGCAACTGCCAGGCTTGCGATTCATGGCTCAACCGCTTCTTGCCACAGAGTCTGAAGAACTGGATCAACAGCCGTTTCGACAAGAACGACGTGGAGTTGGAGGAAAGCGCTGCCTTCGACGTGGTGCGCGCCGCAGTCAACCTTGTGTTAGCCTCCATGCTCATCACCATCGGTACCAACCTCAAGTTGCCTCTCTCTACCACCTACGTCACCTTCATGGTGGCCATGGGTTCCTCACTCGCCGACCGCGCCTGGAGCCGCGAGAGTGCCGTGTTCCGTGTAACGGGTGTATTGAGTGTCATCGGTGGATGGTTCATCACAGCCGGTGTTGCCTTCGCAGCCTGCGCCGTCGTTTGCGTGGCCATGTTCTACGGTGGCATCGTGGTGAAGAGCGCCTTCATGATTCTCGTGGTATTCCTGCTCATCCGCAGCAACGTACAGTATAACAAGAAGTCGAAGGAAGAGACCAGTGGCGACAGCTTCACGCTGATGATGCGTACCCGCGACCCCGAGTTGGTATGGGATATGCTCCGTCGCCATGTAGGCAAGACCCAGAGCTTCGTCTGCCACTTCGCCCTCAGTCAGTTCAACCAGATCATCGACGGTTTGGCGGAGGAGAAACCCAGCTACCTGCGCCATGCCAGCAAGGAGCTGAAGAAGGAGCAGGATATGCTGAAGAAGTTCCGCCGCCAGGAGATGCTCGGACTGAAGAAGAGTCCACAGGAGATTGCCATCGAGCGCAACACATGGTTCCACTTAGGTGCCAACAGCAACCAGCAGTACATCTACACCCTGCGCCGTATCCTCGACCCCATCAAGGAGCACGTGGACAACAACTTCAATCCTCTGCCCCAGGAGTACATCGACGAGTTCGCCCCCGTTCGCCAGAAGATCAACGACCTGATGAAGATGAGCTGCGAGCAGATAGAGACCAGCCGCTACGAGAACTACCGCGAGATACTCGCCGAGGCAGACGCCTGCAAGGACGAGCTGAGTGTGGTTCGCAAGAAGCACATCGACCGCATCCAACACACCACAGACAACACGCTTCTCAAGGTTTCCCTTGTCTATCTCAACGTTCTCCAGGAGAGCCAGGAGTTCTTGAGCGTGATGAGACACCAGCTCAGAGCAGCCAAGAAGTTTATGGAAAACTAACTACTTCATTTCTGATAATAGAATCTCTCCAAAAGAGGCAGGCACCAGCAATCAGGTGTCTGCCTCTTATTCTTATTTCCATATTTCTCTTACACGTAAGTCTCTATGAACTTGATGCTGCCCTCCACCTTTAGCGTACTTGTCGAAGCAGGTACGACGATGGTCTCGCCACCACGAAGCGTGATTTCCTCGCCCTCGTTGTCAGTAATCTTTGCCTCACCTTTCAGACCAATGAGGATGACAAAGCTGTCAAGTTCCGAATAGTCGAGCAACATTGGTTCGTTGAGGTCATAGACAGCAGTATTGAAGTAAGGGCACTGCACCACACTGACCCCTTGGTTGCGTACAGGCGTATATTCCTGTCTGTAGTTGTCGAGCACCGTGTAGTCGATACACTCGGCAGCCTCCTTGGTGTGCAACTGACGATAGTTGCCATCCTTGTCCTTGCGTTTGAAGTCATAGATGCGGTAGGTCACATCACTTGTCTGCTGTATTTCAGCTACAAAGCAACCTGTACCGATGGCATGGATTCTGCCAGCGGGGATAAAGAAGCAGTCATCCTCTTTTACCGTATACTGAGCCAAGGCATCAGTGATGGTATCGTTCTCCACCATCTCCTTGTACTGCTCGGGGGTAATGTGCATCTTCAGTCCATTATATAGTTTGGCATCCTTGTCACATGGTAGAGCATACCACATCTCTGTTTTGCCACGCTCCTTTCCCTGTTTCTTGGCAATCTCATCATTGGGGTGAACCTGTATAGAGAGGTCGCGGTTGGCATCGATAAACTTGATGAGCAGTGGGAACTCATCACCGAAGCGGCGGTAGTTGTCTACACCCAAGAAGCGATCCTTCAGCAGAGCCACCACCTCGTTCAGTTTCTTTCCCTTCATTTCTCCGTCGGCGACAATGCTCTCGTTGCCAGGGACGCCAGACACCTCCCAACTCTCACCTACATTATCCTGTTGCAGGTCGAGGTGTTTGAAGTCAATGATCTTGTTTCCTCCCCAAATAGTTGACTTCAGTAATGGTTCAAATTTCAATGGTTTCATATATCATCTTTTTTTAGTGGTTAGTCAAAGAGGGACAGGAGAGTTAGTTTTCCTTCCAAAATGCCGAGGTGAATATCACCAATACCGTAAATATCTCCAGACGGCCTATGAGCATCATGAACGAGCACATCCATTTTGCCGCGATGGGAAGTTGGCTCCACGACATGGTAGGCCCTATCTCCACGCCAAGTGTAGGTCCCACGTTTCCCACACAACTCAGTGTGATGGTAACAGCGTTGGTGTTGTCTACGCCCATGGCTATCATGGCAAAGGAGATGATGAGACAGATGATGAGATAGCTCACGAGGAAGGCGAGCAGCGTGACCCTTTTCTGCTGTGGCACATTCACGCCATCTATCTTAAGTGGCAGTACCGCATTGGGATGCAGTATCTGCTTGAACTCATTCTTCACCACCCTCAGGAGCATCACGCCACGTATGCACTTGATACCACCGCTCGTACTTCCCGAGCAAGAGCCGAAGAACATGCAGAGGGCGAGAACCACCCATGTGACATGAGGCCACAGTGCCGCATCGTCATTGAAAAGTCCTGTTGTCGTGATAAAGCTCACTACCTGGAAAATGGAACTACGGAAAGCATGCTCCAAGTCGTACTGCCTCATCACCATCAGTTCCATCATGATGAACGCAGTAAATACCGTTATCAGGAAGAGATAGAAACGGAACTCAGAGTTTTGGAAGAGAGCTTTCACCTTTAACTTGATGATGGCAGCGTAAAGGAGCGTGAAGTTGATGCCAGAGAGGAAGGTAAAGAGCGTACAGGTATATTCCAGTCCCGGCGAACGGAAGAACTCAGTACTGGTATTATGGGTAGAAAAACCGCCCGTAGCCGTAGTGGACATGGCATAGTTGACACTGTCAAACCCGCTCATGCCGCCCACATAGTAAGAGACGATACAGGCAATGGTGAGAACCACATAGATACTCCATATCCATTTGGCATTGGTAGAGAGGCGTGGGTGCAACTTCGTCCTGATAGGTCCCGTAGCCTCAGCTGCAAACACTTTGGTAGAACCGCCAACAAGAGATGGCAACAGTGCTATGGTGAAAAAGACTATGCCCAATCCACCTATCCACTGCGTGAGCGACCTCCAGAAGAGCAGTCCGTGCGGGAGAGCCTCCACGTCGTCAATGATGGTAGCCCCCGTGGTGGTAAACCCCGACATGGTCTCAAAGTAAGCATCGGTGAAGGTATGCAAGTATCCGCTAATGAGGAAAGGAAGAGTCCCGAAGAGACTGAACACTATCCACGAGAGCGTCACCACCAAATAGGCATCGCGGCGCGACATGGAGTTGTCGGCATCGTGTCCCTTCCATTTCAGCATCAGTCCGCCACCCACGGTAGCGACTGCGGAGACGATGAATGCAAAGACATCATCCTGTTTGTAATAAAGGGCAGCTCCTAACGACAGCAGCATCAACAGTGCCTCTATGAAGAGCAACTGCCCCAACACCTTAGAAATGAGTTTCCAGTTTATCATGAGAAAAACTTTAACTTCTTGATCACGAAAAATATTTCTTTATCATGAGAAATACTTTTCCAACTTCTTCATGTTGACATTATGGCAGAAGACCATGACCGAGTCGCCCGCCTCTATCTGTGTACTTCCCGAGACAAGGAGTCCCTCGTCACCACGCACCAGTCCACCGATGGTTACACCAACAGGCAGTCCCAAGTCCTTGACCGGTTTCTTCGTCACCTTAGACCCGTCCTTGGCGATGAACTCAGCCACGTCGGCATTGGCATTCATCAGGAAGCGCACGTTCATCACGTCAGCATCGAGCATCATCTGGTAGATATAACTTGCCGCAATCATCTTCTTGTTGATGATGGTACCGATATCCAAGCTCTCCGCCATACTCACATAATCGACGTTCTCGACTGCCGCCACTGTTTTCCTCACACCCATACGTTTGGCTGTAAGGCAAGCGAGGATATTGGTTTCGGCATTACCCGTAAGAGCCACGAAAGCTTGGGTGCTCCGGATGCCCTCCTCAGTAAGGAGCGGTATGTCCCGTCCGTCACCGTGTATGATAAGCGTCTTGTTCTCGTCAAGCAGTTCGTTGAGATATTCGCAACGCGCCTCGTCGTGCTCGATAATCTTGCACTCCATATACTCAGGCATCTTCTTCACAGCCCTTACCGCCGTGCGTCCTCCACCCATGATCATCACGTTCTTCACGTCCACATAGTGCTCCTTTCCCACTATCTTGCGGACATAGGGTATGTAGTTGCGTGTCGTCATGAAATAGGCAAGGTCATAGAGCTTCAGTTCGTCATTTCCTCCAGGGATAATGGTCTCCCCTCCCCGTTTGATGGCAACGACATGATAGGGGTCGTTGGAACCACTTATTTCCTTGAGCGGTCTGTTGAGTATTTCGCACGACTCCCTCAGTTTGATGCCCAACATGACCAGTGCACCGTCGTGCACATCCCAGCGTTGCCTTACCCAACTCATTTTCAGTCCGTTGTTGATATCCACGGCAGCCAACATCTCCGGATAGATAAGTTTGTCGACACCGAGTCCCACGAAGAATTCCTGCGACTGTGGTGTCATATATTCCGGGTTGTCCACCTTTGCCACCGTCCGTTTGGCTCCAAGTTTGCGGGCAAGGATACATGCCGTGATATTCGTACTCTCGGCGGGGGTGACCGCAATGAAGAGGTCGGCATCCCCCACGCCAGCCTGTCTCAGTATACGCAGACTGGTAGGTTGTCCACACAGAGCAAGCAGGTCGTAGTCAGACCCAATGCTTGCCAAGCGCTCGTCACTTTCGTCTATGAGCGTTATCTCTTCCTTGCTGCGCGACAAGAGTTTGGCAAGGTGTGTTCCTATGGCGTAAGCGCCGGCTATGATTATCTTCATAATGTCTTGCTTGTTTTCTCCAGTTCCTCCTTGATGGCCTGCACGTCAAGTCCTGTTATCTTTCTGAGTTCAGCCACCGTTCCGTGCTCGACAAACTCGTCTGGCAGTCCCATGCGTCTCACGGTGACGTTACACCCATGGTCGTTCATCCATTCGAGTACCGCCGAACCGAATCCTCCCATGCGCACACCATCCTCGATGGTTATGACATGGCGGAATTTCTGTCCCACCTCCTCCAGAATACCACTGTCGAGGGGTTTGGCGAAACGCATATCATAATGTGCCACGCTTATCCCCGTCTCAGCCTCAGCCTCGGCAATCGCCTTGGCGGCATCATTGCCAATAGGTCCCAACGAGAGGACGGCGACATCGTTTCCATCCTTGAGTTTGCGTCCCTTGCCCGTCGGTATCTCCGTCATCTCGCAGTGCCAGTCGGTTAGCACACCGTTACCACGCGGATAGCGTATCACGTAGCATCCCTTACCGGGCAACTGTGCCGAGAACATCATGTTGCGCAGTTCATGCTCGTTCATGGGCGAGGCTATCGTGATGTGAGGCACAGGGCGCAGTGCCGCTATGTCGAAAACACCATGATGGGTAGCACCGTCTTCGCCCACGAGTCCTGCCCTGTCCAGGCAGAGCACTACAGGCAAGCGCAGCAATGCCACATCATGTATGATATTGTCGTAAGCCCTTTGGGCAAAAGAACTGTATATATTGCAGAAGGGAATCAGGCCGTCCTTAGCCATTCCACCGGAAAAGGTGACAGCATGGCCTTCGGCTATGCCGACATCAAAGACGCGGTCGGGCATTTCCTTCATCATGATGTTCATGGAGCACCCTGTGGGCATGGCTGGTGTCACACCTACTATCTTGTTGTTCCGCTGGGCCAGTTCGAGGAGGGTATTCCCGAAAACATCCTGGAATTTAGGAGGTTTGTTGCTGTTGTCTGCAATGAGACGTTCCCCTGTCTCGACATCAAATTTTCCTGGTGCATGCCATACTGTGGCACTCTTCTCTGCAGGTTCGTAGCCCTTTCCCTTGGTGGTGTGCAGATGGAGCAACTTGGGACCTTTCATGTCCTTCAACTGGCGCAGCACCCTTACCACCTCCTTGACATCATGCCCGTCGAAGGGTCCGAAGTAACGTATATTCATTCCTTCGAAGATGTTCTGCTGGTGGCTCAACGCCGACTTGAGGGCATTGTTCAGGCGTATCAGTCCTTTGCGACGGTCGTCGTTGAGGTATCCTTTGGAGTAAAGCCACTGCGACGCCTTGAAACGCAAGCGGTTATACGTGGCATTGGTGTCGAGGTTGAGCAGATATTTCTCCATGCCACCCACGGCACGGTCTATGCTCATGTCGTTGTCGTTGAGCACGATGAGCATGTCATTGGGGGTGCCCGACACATTGTTGAGTCCCTCGAAGGCAAGTCCTCCGCTCATGGCACCGTCACCGATGACAGCCACCACATGCCGGTCGCCGTTTCCCGTCTTCCTTGCGGCAACAGCCATACCGAGCGCTGCCGAGATGGAGTTGCTGGCATGTCCACAGGCAAAGGTGTCGTACTCGCTCTCCAAGGGTGAGGGGAAGGGGCGTATACCATGCAGTTTACGGTTGGTGCAAAACTGCTGTCTTCTGCCCGTGAGTATCTTGTGTCCGTATGCCTGATGCCCCACATCCCATACGATACGGTCGTAAGGGGTATTGAAGACATAGTGCAATGCCACGGTTACCTCCACGACACCGAGCGAAGAGGCGAAATGTCCGGGATTGACCGACACTTCGTCTATGATATCCTCTCTCAGTTCCTTGCACAACTGTGGCAGCTGACCGATGTCCAGCTTCCTTAAGTCTTCGGGATATGTTATTTTGCTCAAAAGGCTAAATTTCTCTGTGTCCATATTTTCTTCATCAGAAACGCTATGATGTTGCAAAGGTACAACTTTTTCGCTACTCTATGGCACTTTTGGATAGATTATTTGTGTTTTCCCGTTTTTTCTTCGTATTTTTGCAGCCAATCTAAATAAATCATTTACAAAAAGACATGAGAAAGAACATTGTACTGATGGGTGCCCTGCTGCTTACCACTACGGCAGTGATGGCACAGACCAAGAATGGCGGCGTTTCTCCCCTGATGCTTCAGCAGATAGAGAAAGCCCAGAAATCATCTGCCTCCGACAAGGCGCTGTTCAATGCCATTGCCAACAACAACATCGACGACCTCGTGAAGAACCATGGCAATGCCGGGAGCATAGACACCCACTTCAGCGTAGAGACCCCCTCACAAAGTATTCACAACCAGAAGAGTTCAGGTAGATGCTGGATGTTCAGCGGCATGAATGTGCTGCGCTCCAACTTCGCCAAGGAGCATGGCGACTCGCTTGTCGTGGAGTTCTCACAGGACTATCTCTTCTTCTACGACCAGTTGGAGAAGGCCAACCTCATGCTGCAGGGCGTGGTGGACAACGCCAAGAAACCGATAGACGACCCTAAGGTACAGTTTTTCTTCAAGAGTCCTTTGGGTGACGGCGGTACGTTCTGCGGCGTAGCCGACCTGTCTGAGAAATACGGACTGGTGCCTATGAGTGTGATGCCCGAGACCTTCTCAAGCGAGAACACAAGCAAGATGAGCCGCCTCGTGGCAAGCAAGTTGCGCGAATATGGACTGGAACTCAGAAAACTCGTTGCCGACGGAAAGAGCACCAAGCAGATAGAGACACGCAAGACCGAGATGCTTGCCACCATCTACCACATGCTCACGCTCACCCTTGGCGAACCTGTCAAGGAGTTTACCTACGCCTTCCGCAACAAAGACGGCAAACAGGTGGGCGAGGCAAAGAAGTATACTCCCAAGACCTTCTATGACGCCACTGTGGGCAAGAGTCTCAACGGCACCTTCGTCATGGTGATGAACGACCCCCGACGCCCTTACCACAAGACCTACGAGGTGGAGTACGACCGCCACACCTATGACGGACACAACTGGAAATATCTCAACCTGCCGATGGACGAGATAGCCAACCTCGCCATCGCTTCTCTCAAGGACGGTCGCAAGATGTACTCCAGCTACGATGTGGGCAAACAGCTCGACCGCAAGCGTGGATACATGGACCTCGACAACTATGACTACGGTAGCCTCTTCGGCACTACATTCCCCATGAACAAGGCCGAACGCATCTCTACCTTCGACAGCGGTTCGACACACGCCATGACTCTTACCGCCGTGGATCTCGACAGCAACGGGAAGCCTACCAAGTGGAAGGTGGAGAACAGTTGGGGTGCCGACTATGGTCAGAAGGGTTGTCTCATCATGACCAACCGCTGGTTCAACGAATACATGTTCCGCTTGGTGGTAGACAAGCAGTATGTGCCTGCCCAACTACTGAAGGAGTTCGAACAGAAGCCGACGATGCTTACTCCTGACGACCCACTCTTCCAGTGGGAAAGGTAAAAAAGTAAAAGGGTAAAAAGGTAAAAAAGTAAAAGGGTAAAAAGGTAAAAAAGTAAAAAGGTAAAAAGGTAAAAAAATAAAAGGCAAAAGCATTCCTATTCGGTGCTTTTGCCTTTTTTGTGTTGTTATGAAAATTCTATGTATTCAGTCTATGCAGCAAAGACGAATGTACGTAGTGCCCAATAGGAAACCATACCCAAGATGTAGCCCACGAAAGCAATCCATGAGATATGCTTCATGTACCAACCGAAGGTGATACGTTCCAGTCCCATCACTACGACACCTGCGGCACTGCCTATGATAAGCATAGAACCGCCCACACCGGCACAATAGGCAAGCAACTGCCAGAAGATGCCATCCACAGCCATATCGCCCGTAGGAGCCACAGGATACATTCCCATACAACCGGCTACAAGAGGCACGTTGTCCACGATGCTGGAGAGCACACCGATGATGCCTGTCACGAAATAGTGGTTGCCATCGAAGGCTTCGTTGAGACCCTTACCGAGAGCCGTGAGGACACCCACCTCAGCCAGACAGGACACAGCCATCAGGATACCGAGGAAGAAGAGGATAGTACTCATGTCCACTCTCGAAAGGAGCTTTGTCACGCGCTTTTGCGTTCCCTCATTGTCCTGTCCGCGGTGCAGTCCACGATAGAATATCTCCGTTGCTGTCCAGAGCACACCGAGCACCAAGAGGATGCCTACAAACGGCGGCAGATGGGTAATGCTCTTGAAGATAGGCACAAAGATCAGACCGCCTACGCCCAACCAGAACACAGCCTTGCGCTGACCGTCTCCGAAATCGCTCACGTCAGACCCCTGCTGTGCCGACACCTCAGGCATCACCAATTCTCCCTTGAGCATGGTCTGCAGGATGAGGGCAGGCACAACCAAGGAGACGATGCTCGGCACGAGAATCTCTGCGATGACACCAGCAGCCGTTATCAGTCCTTTGTTCCACAGCATGATGGTGGTAACGTCACCGATGGGTGAGAAGGCACCGCCCGAATTGGCTGCGATAATCACCAACGAGGCATACACCATGCGGTCTTTGTGGTCGGTAACGAGTTTGCGCAGTATCATGATCATGACGATACTGGTGGTGAGGTTGTCGAGGATGGCAGAGAGGATGAAGGTCATGAAGGCGATGCGCCATAGCAGCGTGCGTTTCGACTTGGTTTTCATCACCTTACGCACCCAGTTGAATCCACCGTTCTGGTCTACTATCTCCACGATGGTCATGGCTCCCATGAGGAAGAAGAGCGTGGTGGCGGTGTCTCCCAAGTGCTCCTGTATGATGCCCGTCACCTTGTCTATCATCCCCTCAGCACCACCGGCATACTCCGGGTGCATCATCTGCAGATACTGCATAGGGTCTACCATGTAGAGCGTCCAGCACCCCACAAGCATCAACAAGGCTATCGCAGCCTTGTTTACCTTCGTCAAGCTTTCGGTGGCTATACAAGCGTAGCCAAACACGAAAACGGCGATAATCGAAATTGTCAGTGTAGTCATTTGTTTTTTATAGTTTGTTTTTATTAGTTCGGTTAGTCAACTTTGCAAAGTTACTAAAAGTATGGAGAAAAACATTCTTTGGGACGTTATATTTCCATGAAAACGTTTTCTTAAGTGCCCGTATGGGGTACAGTAAGGGGGGATAGATAGTATTCCACGACGTGTTTTCGTCATTCTCCGATGTGCTGTCCCACCACAAAGCCCGTCGTCCAGGCAGCCTGCAGGTTGAAACCTCCCGTGACGGCATCGATGTCGAGCACTTCTCCGGCAAAGAAGAGGTGCGGACACACCTTACTCTCCAGGGTGTGCTGGTCTATGCTTCCGAGACTGACGCCTCCACAGGTCACAAACTCCTCCTTGAAAGTTCCCTTTCCCTCCGTATGGTAGATGTCGTTGGTGAGGGTCTCTATCAGTATGTTGCAGGCCTTCTTGCCCATCTCGCCCCATTTCTTCTCTGGGGTCAGTCCCACCTTCTTGACGAGGTAGAGCCAGAGCCGTGACGACAGTCCGTAGGGGCGTATGGTGGCGAGTTGCTTCTGTGGGTTGGCGATGATGATGCCATGCAGGTGCTCCTCTACCACACTGCGGTTGCTCTCATGCACCCAGTTGACAGCCACCGCCAACCGATAGTCGCTTTCGTGCAAGAGTCGTGCGGCATGCGAAGAGAGTTTCAGCACGGCTGGTCCGCTCATGCCCCAGTGGGTGACGAGCAGCGGTCCCTCTGTCCTTATCTTCGTTCCGGGTATGGAGACGAAGACGGGGTCTGCCACCGTCCCCATCAATTCCGTGAATGCCCTATCCTTTATATTAAAGGTGAAGAGCGACGGTACGGGTGGCATGATTTCGTGCCCTATATAAGATAGGTATGCGAAGTTGTCTATACGTGGATGTCCGCCTGTCGTGACTGCCACACGGTCAAAGGTCTGTTGGCGGCGGTTGCCTACTCCCTCCTTTCCTTGGGATGACTGAAAGTCCAACAGCAGCCTACCGTCTTCCTGTTGGGTGATGCCGGTCAGTCGAAGGCCGCACATCACCTTTACCCCCAACCGCCTTGCCGTTCCCATAAGACAATCGATGACACTGTGTGAATCCTGCGACTGCGGGAACACACACTGGTCGGGCTGTGTCACCAAAGGCACCCCGTGGTTTTCAAACCAGTCGTAGGTCTGGCTGTAGTCGAACTGCTTGAAAAGGCGCTTCATCAGTTTGTGACCGCGAGGGTATACCTGTTTGAGGTCGGTGACGCCGTGAAAGGAATTGGTAAGGTTGCATCTCCCGCCTCCCGTGATTTCCACCTTGGCAAGTACCTTGGCGTTCTTCTCGAAGATGGTGATGTCTGCCTGGGGGAAGTTGCATTTGGCCTCTATCGCTGCGAAGAAGCCTGCCGCACCCCCGCCGATGATGGCAATATGTAGAGATTGTGGCATATTGTTGCTTTCTTTTACGACAAAGGTAACACTATTTATCGGCTGCAACAAACTTTTTAGCTTTTCTTTCATTTTTCCATGCACAATATACGGAAAATAGTACTACCTTTGCACGCAAAAGCGCCAAAAGCGCATGACCACCTAAAGAAGATTGTAGTCTATATGGATAAAATTCTCGTTGTAGAAGACGACATTGCCTTTGGCACTATGATTCAGACATGGCTCAGGAAGAAGGGCTTCGATGTCGTGAAGGTTTCTTCCGTGAAGGCTGCCGTCAAGTCATGGCAGGACACGGATGAGGACGGCGGGTATCAATTGGTACTGTCCGACCTCCGGTTGCCCGACCACGATGGCATCTTCTTGCTCCAATGGCTGAGAGAGCACGGCGAACAGGTTCCGTTCATCGTGATGACCAACTATGCCGAAATCCAGAATGTGGTGCTCGCCATGAAGTCGGGTGCCACCGACTATGTCGCAAAACCGTTTCCTCCCGATATTCTCCTCGACAAGATAAGGGAAGCCATCAAGGGTAGAGGGAAGTCTGAGTCTTCTTCTAAAGGCGAAAAAGATACGACTACGACATCAGGGCACAAGGACTCTACTGGCTCCGAGAACACTGAGGACATCCCCAAATACATCGAGGGTGAGAGCGAGGCTTCCAAGAAGTTGTACAAATTAGTGGCTCTCGTGGCACCCACCCCCATGTCTGTTCTCATCATGGGAGCCAGCGGTACGGGCAAGGAGTATGTGGCACGCCGCATACACCAACTGAGCAGCCGTGCCGACAAGCCCTTCTTTGCACTCGACTGTGGAGCCATCCCCAAGGATGTGGCGGCATCTGAGTTCTTCGGTCATGTGAAGGGTGCTTTTACGGGTGCCGACCAGAACAAGAAGGGTGCCTTCGAGATGGCAAACGGTGGTACACTCTTCCTCGACGAGATGGGTAACCTGAGCTACGACGTTCAGGTGCAATTGCTGCGTGCCTTGCAAGAGCGCAAGATCCGTCCCTTGGGCAGCAACCAGGAGATAAGCATCGACATACGCTTGGTGTGTGCCACCAACGAGAACCTCGCACAGCGTGTGGCGGAAGGACTGTTCCGCGAAGACCTCTACCACCGCATCAATGAGTTTACCATCACCATGCCGTGCCTGAAGGAGCGCAACGCTGACCTCTTCCTCTTTGTCGACCTCTTCATCAAACTCGCCAACAAGGAGCTCAACCGCCACGTGGAGGGCATCGACGCAAAGGCAAGACAGCGGTTGGCTTCCTACGACTGGCCTGGCAACCTGCGCGAACTGAACAATGTCATGAAGCGTGCAACGCTCCTCGCCACAGGCAGACTGATAGGAGTCACAGAACTGGAACAGAGCATGAACCACACCGTGTCACCATCTGCCACCACTCCCCTCTATGACGAGCAAACGGAACAGGAGCGCATCTCTGCCGCCCTTAGAGCTGCCAATGGCAACAAGAGCAAGGCTGCACAACTCTTGGGGATTGACCGCAAGACCATCTACAACAAGCTCAAGAAATACAAGAGTGAAGAGTGAGCAAGAGTTTTCTCACTTCCGCCTCGTCCAGTTGTCGGATGTGTTCTGGTCTTAATGCTATGAGCTGTTCCGTACATGGCAGATTCATCATCTTGGCGAGGGGCAGCAGTTTGTGGGCTATCTCCCCTATCTCGTCTATCGGCAGAGGGTCTTGTGCGAGTGCGCTTTGGATATTTTCGAGATGCATGGAGAGTTCCTGGTTCACCATACTGAGGATTTCCTTTTCTGCCTCTGCGTCACCACCGGCGAAAGCGAGAAGAGTACCTATGTGTGCTTCCCCTTCTTCAGGGCAGTCCATCCCCATGACAGCAGCCAATTCCTTGATGCCAAACGGTTTGAAGAGGCAATCGTCAAAGCCCGACTCCAACAACTGTTTCTTGATACTCGTGTCGTGGGCTGTCATCGCCACCACCGTCATCTGTGCGTGCGAGATATGGGTAATCATCTCCGTACCGTTCATTTCGGGCATCTCGATATCCATCAGCATCAGCGTTGGTTGTTCGTCGTGCAGGAGTGTGAGGGCTTCGGTGGTGTGCGTACAGGTGAACACCTGCCAGGTGTCGCCCTTCTGCTGACAACCGGTTTCCAGTCGGCGAACCATCTCACGGAGGAGTTGCAACTGCAAGGGGTCGTCGTCCAAGACTAACATCTTATGGTTGCGGAAGGGGTTTGCCGGGACAGGACATACAGAACTGGCATCGCCGCTATCTGATGACACCTTTTCTTTCTCCATATATCGTAGGGGCAGCGACATCGTGAATAGAGACCCTTTCCCTACTACAGACTCTACCGTCAGCGTACCGCCCAAGAGGTTGACCAACTCCCTCGTGATGGACAGTCCTATCCCTGTGCCTTCCGAGCCTTGGGCGTTCTTCAGACGGCAGAAGGGTTGGAATATCTTGTCCTTCTCCTTGGCATCCATGCCCTTGCCCGTATCTCTCACACCGATGGTAAGCCATTGTTTACCACCGTATTGTCTCATAGACACCGTGACACAGACACTGCCCTTGTCTGTATATTTCACGGCATTGCTCAACAGGTTGTCAAGTATCTGGCGGATACGGAAGGTGTCACCGAGGTATTCTCTTTCCTCGACAGGTCCGTTTCCATGTTCCTGTTCCTCCTTTCCGTCACATTTCTTGTCTGGCGTCACTTCCAACGACACCTCCAATCCCTTTTCTTCTGCCTGGCTCCTTATCCCCTTGACACATTCCCTTGCGAGTTGGACGGGAGCGAACGGCACGGGGTTGACCTTCATCAGTCCGTTCTCCAACTGATGGTAGTCGAGCAGTGCTGTGACAAGTTGTGAGAGGTGACGTGCGGTATGGCGGATGTTGTCGAGACATTCCCTTCCCTGCTGTTCATGGACGTATGTCCTCATGAAGTCTACGAATCCCGTGATGGATGCCACGGGAGCCTTGATGTCGTGGGTGATGGTGAGCAACAGCCGTTCGCGCTGGTTCATGACGCGCTGTATCTCCTCGTTGGCACTCTCAAGACTCTCGCGGTAGATGCGCTCCCTGCGTATGTCACACACGATGCGCCACACCAATATGATGATGGCGATGACGGCGACAGCTGCCAAGAGCATGATTTGCCACAACAGGTGTTGCTGTGCCTCCATCGCCTTGTTGATAGCCAACTGCAGGGAGTTGCGCTCCCGTCTGTGCACATCACTCAGTCGCTGTGCCGAGCGCAGGGCGAGTTGGGTGTTCACCTCCTTCAGGCGGTCCATCTCCTGGTCTATGCTCTTCTTGCTGCTTCGTGCGCTGTGTTGCTCCTTGCTGTCTATCTGTTTCAGGATGTCGGCAACGTCTTCTGCCACGTTCAGGGGAGTGGTGACGGTGTCGACGACGATGTGGTTGGTGTCGCGTTTCACACTCAGTGTCTCGGCATGCTCTTTCTTGAAGGCATCGGCGAGGCGGCGGAAGAAGCCTTTGCGGGTCTTCACCACCTCCACCGTCGTGTTGTTTGCCTCGTGGGTCTGTGGCGTTTTGCTACTCACTACGACGGAGTCCTTTCCGGCATGGAGCTTCTCTGCCTTGTCCTGCAGGTAGTTGGGTGCCGTCTCCTTCCCGTCCATGGCATCGGAGAGGTTGCTGAGGTTCTGCTGTTCCTCCTGTAGCAGCAGTGACATGGTGCTGTCGGCAACCTCTTTCTTCCATATATATTCGTGCGATGCCTCGTTGATGGCTATGATGCTCTGCGTGTTGCTGTACACCAAGACGATCGCCAACACGAGGATGACGGCGATGGCGCAGTATCCGCAGATGACCTTGAAGGGTATGTTGTTTCTGAGCATAGGAACGTTCGTTGTTTACTGTTCTTTGTGTGCAAAGTTACGGCAATTTGTCGGTTTTTCGGCAGACGGAAAGGAGTTTTCTGCAGACGAGAGGGAGTTTTCTGTAGACGGAAGGGATTTTCTCCATAAAAAAAGCAGGAGACCAATGATATTTCATCACCAGTCTCCTTACTTCCTGTCAGAATTGAAATCATGTCGTTACTCTGCTACCGCTGCTGTGTCTGCAGGTGCAGGGGTTGTTGCAGGTGCCGGAGTCTCAGAACCTGTTGTGTCTGCTGGTGCCACGGTGTCTACGGGAACTGCTGTTGAAACACTTGCTGTCTTGTTGGCTGCGAAAACGTTGCTTACTGATACCATTACCAAAGCTGCGATAGCTGCAAATACTAACTTTTTCATAATCGTTCTGTTTTAAGTTGTGAATATTAATGTTTTACTGACTTCTATACCACAACCAGCGTGCCAAAAGGACATAAATTTCATACAAATATCTGTGTATCAGCATAAACACACAATACCATCTCTATTTCATGACTTGTGGAATGTGTGGAACAAGTGTGGAATATTTCCACAAAAATCTGTAGAAACGCCATGGAAAAGTTCTGATATTTCTTGACTAATCACAAGAATTGTCTTACCTTTGCCGCCAAAACAAGAAAAAGGAAACATGAATCATCTCAAAGAACATTACAATAGAGAGGCGGAGAGGTATGCCGCCAAGGTGGCAGCGCTGAAGCGCAAGACCAGCGGGTTTGTCACGGGCGAACTCCTGTCGTTCGGCGGACTCATCGCCTGCATCATCTGTTATTTCTCTCTCGACGGAGACACACGCTATTGGCTGCCTGGTGTCGCCCCCTGTCTCATAGCCTACTTCTCCATACGCCGCCTCGACGACAAGAACAAGGAGGAGATGGAGCGACTCTCTGCCCTGCTCAAGGTGTGCCGCGACGAGATAAAGGCACTGGAGGGTGACTTCTCTCCCTTTGAGACGGGCGAACAATACCAAGACCCGCGACACCCCTACTCCTACGACCTCGATGTCTTTGGCAAGGACTCACTCTTCAACCGCATCTGCCGAACCATCACCTCGGGCGGTTCGGATGCCTTGGCTCAGAACCTGACACGCGTGACTCCCCTCAGTTTTGTGGAGACCCGACGGAGAACTGAACTGCAGAAAGAACTGGCAGAGAATGCCGACAACTGGCGGATGGAGTTCTTGGCATTGGGCGAGCGGAACAAGAACCAGGTGCTGGACGGTCCCGAACCATCTATGTCGCAACTACACAACATACAGGTAAGGATGGAGGCTACTCCCACAAGACAGGTCATCGGCTACCGCAAGATTGACTCCACTGCCGTTGCCGATGCCATGCGGAAGGTATCCGAGATGGATATGCCGGGATGGACCGGTTCTACCCTCTCCCTCGTCATCGGATGGGTGCTCATCGTGGGACTCATCGCTTCGACGGTGCTCTCTTTCTGCAACATCATACCGCTCAACATTCCTGCATGGTGGATGATGGCACAGTTCATCGTGGTATTCGGTGCATGCAAGCGTACACTCGACATGATAGACAACAACGGTGGAAAACTGCGCCACCAGCTCATAGCCTATGCACAGATACTCCGCCTCATAGGCCGTCGCAACTTCCACTGCGAGATGGGCAAGGACATACAGACAAGGCTCGCCGACGCACTGCCCTCCTTCGCACAACTCGAAAAGATACTGAAGAAATACGACCAGCGGGGCAACTTCTTGGCTCTCTTCTTTACCGATGCCTTCCTGTTGAGCGACTTCTTCTTGGCGAGGAGTTTCCTGAAGTGGAAGAACACCTATATGGTGAAGATGGAGGAATGGATAGACCTCGTCAGCGAACTGGACGCCCTTGTGTCGATGGCTGACTACAGATACAACCATCCCGAGGCGAACGACCCTGAGTGGGTGGAAGGAAGCCATGCGTCGGACAGCACAGAGGAAAAGAAAAAATGTCCCGAGATCGTCTTCGAGGCACATGACCTCTACCATCCCTTCTTGGGCGAGAAGGCGGTGAAGAACGACTTCACCATCCTGGACAGCAACTACTACATCATCACGGGAGCCAACATGGCGGGCAAGAGCACCTTCCTGCGCTCGTTAGGCGTGAACTATATCTTGGCGATGGCGGGCATGCCTGTCTTCGCCGACAGTCTGCGGCTCTCCCGCTTCCGCCTGTTCTCAAGCATGAGGACCACCGACGACCTCACGCACGGCATCTCCTACTTCAACGCCGAACTGATACGACTGGAGGAGTTGCTGAGGTTCTGCAAGGAGAGTGCGGAGGGGACTATAACCGACAAAGAGAATATTGACAGGGTATCTGACTGTGCCGAACCTCAAAAAACCCTCATCATCCTCGACGAGATACTGAAGGGCACCAACTCGCTCGACAAGCTGAACGGTTCGCGGCGGTTTCTCGAAGCCATCTCCCTACAACCTGTGAGCGGAATCATAGCCACCCACGACCTGGAGCTCTCGAAGATGGAGAACGACGACTCGGGCAAGTTCCACAACTATTGCTTCGAGATAGACCTCGGCACTGATGTCACCTATACCTATAAGATACAGCCTGGCGTGGCACGCAACCAGAATGCCACATTCCTGCTCAACAAAATACTCTTAAAGGTAAAAGGGTAAAAGGGTAAAAAGGTAAAAGGGTAAAAAAGTAAAAAGGTAAAAAGAAAGAAAACGGACACCTCACACTTCCGTAGTGTGGATGTCCGTTGTTTTTATCTCTGATGGTGTTATCCCATCTGATGGTTAATCCATATCGCCGCCACCACTGGAGGTGCCGCCTCCTGATGTCTGAGAACCAGATGTTCCGCTGTCAGAACTGCTTCCAGAACCACTGCCAGAACCACTACCAGAGGTATCCGTCTTACCACTCGTGTCGGTCTTGCTGTCCGAGTCTGTCTTACTGTCAGCATCGGTATTACCATCGGAGTCGACCGTCACAGTATTAGAGGCAACACGGCGATAATACTTCTGTGTCTTGGCGGCAGTCGTGTCGGTAGCCTCGGCGATGACGGTCTCACCAGCGATGTCATAAACACCATCCAGTTCTACATCGACCTTGTCAACCAACCTTTTCAGGTCGGTGCAGGGCAGGAAGCGCACGTTGAGATGCTTCAACTGGTCGAGACCAGCCTTGTCCACATCTCCCACGGCAATGCCAGTAGAGGTAAGCGAGAACGTGCCCAAGTCGGGGAACACCACGTGGTGACCGTTGAGCAGGAAGTTGCTGATACACTGTGACAAAGCCGCCATCGCACCAGAGACGTATGCCTTGGGCACCATAGAGTTTTGGGTACAGTACTCCACGATCTGCTTGCTGTCGATGGTGGAGTAACGAGAGGTACGCAGCACGTAGGCGAGAGCTTTCTCGCCAGAGCCGTTCATGTTGTACACATGCTGCTGAACAGCTTTCATTGCAATCTTTCCCATAGTAGTCTGAAAATTAGGAAAGTTCACCAGTACGACGGTCTAATGAAGGCTACCGTCTGAGCCTGTGTGTCATCATGCTCCGAGCATCCTGACATGGGTGGCATACACGTCGTTGCCAAGCATCCGCATACCGTTTTTCACGAATTCGAAAACCCTCACGACATAGTCCACTGCCACACGGGCACCCACACAACCGACATAGTTACAGAGGTCGCCGCTCACCTTCACCGCCACCTCAAGCGGACGGAGGTTGCCATCGGCATCTTCGCGTATGTGGAGCATGGCGCTGTGACCCTCCTTGCCGTACGCGTTGCGAAAATCCTTCACGCCGCTGGCTCCCACTATCGTGCCGCTTAGGGTTCGGAGCTTCTTGTTATCCTTGCTTTTTACCATTGTCTTATATATTTTTCTTTATATGTGCAAAGATAATAAATAATTTTGAAATACGCAAATATATTGGTAATTATTTTTATAAAAAAGAAAAACATTAAAAAACATGCAAGTTTTATCGGATATCTTGACAGAAACAAAATTAAAATCTTAATTATGCCAATAATTTAACTTTCATAAATACAGATTCTAAAAATTACTTAAACCAATAAGCGTTAACAAATACGAAATTAACACGTTTTCACATATTTCACCACCTAAAAACTATAATCTATTGATTACCTGCGACTTAATATTATTTAACACTTCTTTTCGGAGAGATATTCACGTATATAACAAAAAAAATCATAACTTTGCGTTCGGTTAACTATTAACCATAAATAATTAAATTTTAAAATATGGAATACGAAACACTATTTTGTGTAAGTAGAAAAGGTCAAAGAGACCAAGGTTGCGCCCTACGTTTTGAGAGCAATGAAGCTCCCATGGAAGACAGATTACTTGCGGTTTTTCTCGCCATTGACCCCATGTTGGACATGATAGAACGTGTAGCTTCCGTAGAAGAGATGAGAGATCCCTCTATGGAGGAGAAGGCACACGCAGACCCTCCGATAAGAAGATCTCCGTGTAAGAGACGATGGAGCCATCGCCTTAAGAGCGTCACTGCGCACGTTGGAGGCAGCAAATTGGAAACCAGAGAGACACTTGGAAGGAGTCAGGATAACAAAATATGGAGATGCCGCAACGACTCATGGCATAACAGACTACTTCCCCATACCTACCTTATTCAGGATAACAAATGCTTCAGCAGCATATTCTCATTATTAATAAATACCAGGATAACAACAACTAATAATCTTAATTTGAATGAAAGAAAGTAATATTCCCGGCAATGCCAACCCAAGTGCAGGCATGCCAAGTCAGGACAACAAGACATCCCTGAAAGACAGGGTGTACGCAGCGACAGACCAGGGGTTTGATATCTTCAAGTACGAGGTGCCAGCTCTTAGCAATCTCGTCAAGGCCAAGAGCGACAAGTACCCTAAGTTCAGATTCAGACCCGATGACAAGATTCCTTCTGCCTGTCTGTATTCACCTAATGACAAATACCAATACTGGAGAATAGTAGACTTTGGTATCTGCAACCACACGATGTCGGCCTTCGACGTGCACATGTACAACAGAGGTATGGATATCAACAACCCAGCCAACTTCAAACAAGCTCTGCATGAATTGGCAGACAAGTACGGTGTCAAGGATGACAACCATACGACATATACTCCCAAGCCGGAATGGAAAGAGCGCCCAGCTAACCCTGGAGAAGAGGAGGGACAGTATGTATTTAAGCAGCGAGACACCTTCACACAAGGCGAAATAAGCTACTGGGGAAAGAATGTGAAAGAAGAACATCTGCGCAAGTTGGGCTGGGCTCCGCTGGAGTACATTGGCAAGGTAAAGGACGGCAAGATAAAAGAGCAGCACAGTACACCGCAGTTCCCCATCTTCATCCAGACCTGTCCTTACACCGACGACTCTGGCTGTAGGAAGGAGTTCTACAAGATATACAAGCCCTACGACAAGAAGGAATATCGTTTCTTCTACTCTGGCAAAAAGTCGAAAGACTATATTTGGGGACTCGAACTCGTACAGGAGGAAGTACGCAAGAACGACGGCAAGAAGTTGGACTACTTAGCCATTGCGAGTGGTGGCAGCGACGCCGTGAACTGCCTCTCCATGGGCATGCCTGTGGTATACCTCAACTCCGAGACCGAAGACTGCACCAAGGCCATACACGAGGAGCTCATGAAGTACACCGAGAAACTCTACTACATCGGTGACATCGACCCCACCGGAATCAAGTGTACACGCAAGCTCGCCCAGAACTTCCCCGACATCTATATCGTGGAACTGCCCATGAGTTTGCTGAAATATACCAACAGGAGGGGAAACCAGTGCAAGGACCTGAAGGACTACCTGGAGCTTCACCCTAACCGCGAGGCTTTCTGGGATCTCATCCACAAGGCAAAGAGATGTAAGTTCTGGGAGGAGAAGCAGGACAAGAACGGCAACTTCAAAGGATACAGCACGTCTCCCACATACATGGCGTACCTACTCAAACTGAACGGCTTCTACACCCTGAAGAATGACAATCAGGAAGGCCGCCAGTATATCCGCATAGAGAATCACAAGAAGGTAAAAAGCATCAAGCTCAAGGATCTCGAGACTTTCGCCAACAACTGGTCTTGCGAGAAGGCTCTGTCGAAAGATATCCAAGACGCAATGGTAAAAAACCGCGACCTGTTGCCCAATGCGAACAAATGCAAGCTCACGGAGTTAGACCTCGACTTCACCTCGTGCACGGAATACCTGCAGCGCATATTCTTCAACAACTGCATGGTGGAGGTAACGCCTGAGGGGACAAAGCAATACCGTTACGAGGAGACGAGCGCCAAGGACATCTATGTATGGCAGGACAACATCCTGCCACACGACTACAAGGCTCAGAAGCCGATGTTCAGGATAGAGACATATGAAGACGGCAGTCTCGGAGCCGTGCTCACCGAGGAGGGCGAGAGATGCGACGTGCTACGCATCCTGCGCAACACTTCGAGGATGTACTGGAGACAGGAGGACGAGATGAACATCCCCCTCAACGAGCAGCAGCAACAGGAAGAGCGCAGAAACCTTGCCTCCAAACTGTTTGCCTTGGGATACTGCCTGCACCACTATCGCCTGCCCTCCAAGTCGTGGGCACTCGTGCTGATGGATGCCCATCCGTCGGAAAACGAGAAGCAGTGCAACGGCGGTTCGGGAAAGTCGTTCTTCATGAGATGCCTCGAAAACATGGTGGGGAAAACGAATGTCGTATGGAAGGAACTGACAAACAAGGCAAAGAGCCAAGAGAGATTCTTCGATGCCGACGTTACCGACAAGACCAACTTGATATTGGTAGACGAGTGTGCCAAGGACATCAACCTCAAGGACTTCTTTGCGAAGATTACGGGAAACTACGGCATAGAACATAAAGGGGAGAACAAGTTCTCCATCTCCGCCGAGCATACTCCCAAGATGGTCTTCGCCACCAACCACCTCATCATGCAGGACGACGACTCTACCCTGCGCCGCATCTGGCCGTTGGTGTTCAGCGACTACTATCACCACAAGTCTTCCTCCAACAACTACCTGGAGGAGCGCACCATCGCCGACGACACAGGCTACCAAGTCTTCTCATCGTCCTATCCCGAGGAGAAATGGCAACTCTACGATGCCATGGGGATACAGTGCCTGCAACTGTTCATGACCACTCCCGAAAAGGTGATGCCACCCATGAAGGCCATAGAGCAGCGCAAGCTGAATGCCAATATGGACGAAGACCTCGCCGACTGGGCGGACGAATACTTTGCACCAAGAAACGGACATCTGAACAAGAAAGAGTTACTCGACACGGTCTACAACAATTATACAACTGAAATGGACAAGAGGGGTAACAGAGCCAAGCTTAATTGGACCAATTTCAAAAACAAGATGGAAGTGTACTGCGAGACCAACAAGCTGCTCTACAACCCTCTCTGGGTTTCAGGATGCAGCGAAAGGACAAGGAAGAGGGATAATAAGATTGTCAGACGTATTCGTAGCAACAACCAAGAATACATCTTCATCGGCACCCAAGAGGTCTGTCTACCAACTTCCAACACGGCATCGACTGAGACAGAGCAGTTGGCACCACTGCCACAAGCTCCCTTCAAGGATGCCATAGACCTCGACGACGGCCGTCCTTTCTGACATCACATCGACAAGAACCAGTTTCAGCCTCACCACCCCTACAAGGCTTGAAACCGATATACACAATGCATCCTGCCACGCTAACCATGCATGGCGGGATGTTTTTTGCTTTCTTTCGTCCTTTCCTTTTGTGCTTTCTTCTTTCTCAATAAATCCCCAAATCCCAATCCCAAACGCATTTTTCTCCTCTTCTATATTTCAATTTATTTTTCTTCATTTTTTTCTATTTTTCCCTATTTCTTCGGGATTATGGGATTTATAAAGAAATATAGCATATAATCGTCTATTATCCAACTATTTAAAATAAATCCCAAAACCATCCCAAAACCATCCCAAGCACTCCCCAAACCACATTATGGGATAGTTTTTCCCTACCTCAAGCACTGCTTCACGAAATTTCATGATAATTCATGGTCTTATTCATGATAATTCGCTTTTTCACCTTTTCACCTTTTTACCTTTTCACCTTTTTACCTTTTCACCTTTTTACCTTTTTACCTTTAAAAAAAACACCTGGGTCTCACGGCAAAAATACCCGGGTTTCACGACAAAAACACCCGGGTTTCGTGGCAAAAATACCCGGGTATTTTTCTGTAACACATTTGTCGCAGTTTCGTCAATGCCTTTCAACACGACAGCAACGGCAGTGTAACAACGTCGCCGTAACTTTGCACCCGGAAACCAGAAGGTATTGTAGTATGAAATCAAAAAGAGGATTCATGGCAGTCACCGCACTGCTGCTACTGAGCCAGACACCACAGACGGCGTGGGCTCAACAAATCAAAGACTCCGTGGTAGACAAGGACACACGGGATATGCAACCGGATGAACAGCAACTGATGGAGGTGACCGTTACCGCAGTGGAAAGGCGCAGTACGGACGCGGCAATGATACAGGTCGCCAAGAACAGTCCCGTCATCGTGAGCAATGTTTCGGCACAAGAGATAAGCAGGACGCAGGATACCAATGCCGGTGAGGTGATACGCCGTGTGCCAGGCGTGAGCCTCATCGACGACAAGTTTGTGATGGTGCGCGGACTGTCGCAGCGATACAACAACGTGTGGGTGAACGGTGGTGCGGTGCCCAGTTCGGAGGCCGACTCCAGGGCGTTCTCCTTCGACATCATACCGAGTTCGCAGATAGACAACCTCACCATCGTCAAGTCACCTACGGCAGAATACCCTGCCGACTACTCGGGCGGATTCATCATCGTCAACACGAAGGAGATACCCACAGAGAACTCACTCTCCATATCAGTAGGTGGCAACTGGAACACAAGCACCGACTTCAAGAGTTTCTCTTACTCGAAAGGCTCGGGCACCGACTTCCTCGGATTTGACAACGGCATGAGAAACCTCAAAGGTGGCATCAACGGCACACTGGCGCCACAGCTTGACGCCGACGGCAACATGGCAGCCGACTATGCCACGTCGCTCCTCGGCAACGGGCTGAACAACGACTGGACCGTAAGACAGAAGAAACCCATAGGCGACCTCAAACTCGCCGCCAACCTCAACCACCGATGGAACTTAGGCGGAAGGACACTCGGACTGCTCGCCGCCGTGAACTACACCAACGAGTACCGCACATACAGCGACATGGAGAACAACCTCTTTGGCATCTATGACGCCATCAACGACAGGCAGAACTACCTGCGCCACTCCATCGACAACCAATACAACAACAACGTAAGGCTCGGAGCCATGCTCAACCTCACGCTCCTCTCCAAGAACGGCAACCACAAGTATCAGCTCAAGAACATCTTCAACCAGTTGGCGAACGACCGCTACACATGGCGTGAGGGTGTGAGCGCACAGTCGGACATGGAGCGCAGCGCAGAGTATTACTACCGCAGCCGCACGACATATAACGGTCAGCTTACCGGCAAGCACACCTTCACCAGCGACGCCCTTGACTGGAGCATCGGGTATGCGTATGCCAACCGCCATCTGCCTGACCGTCGTAGATACCTCATCAACGATGCTATAGAGATAGGAACCTATGCCCTTAGCAACGGAAACGACATATCACGCGAGTGGACACAGCTTGACGAACACATTCTCTCTCTTGGTGTCAACGACAAGCATCACTTCAGGTTTGGCTCCTTCGAGCCAGACTTGCAGGTGGGTGCCTACGGGGAATACAGGACACGAGAGTATGTGACGCGCAACTTCGTATACAACTGGAACGCCGCCGACAACAACATGCCGTCCGACTTCCGACACAGCGACATCCCTACCCTGCTCTCCGACGAGGCAAACATGGGATACGACAAACTATACCTCATGGAGGTGAAGCAGATGACCAACGACTACCGGGGCAACAACACCCTTGGAGCCGGATACCTCTCACTCTCACTACCCTTCGGCAAATGGGGCATCCACGCCGGCGTACGCTTCGAGCACAACGACATGGAACTCATCTCCAACACTCGCGACTACGAGCGGAGCGAGACAAGCCACCACTACAAGACCACCGACCTCTTCCCATCGCTCAACGCCACCTACAAGATCAACGAACAGCACCAGATGAGACTCTCCTACGGACGCAGCATCAACCGTCCGGAGTTCCGCGAAGTGTCACCCACCGTGTACTACGACTTCGACCTCGCCAGCAACGTGCAGGGAAACACCGAACTGAAGAGCTGCTACATCGACAACGTGGACCTGCGCTACGAGTGGTATCCGTCGAGAGGCGAAATCATCTCGCTCGCCCTCTTCTACAAGCACTTCGACTCGCCCATAGAGTGGACCTACACCGTGGCAGGAGGCACAGACCTCGTCTACTCATACAAGAACGCCATGAGCGCCAACAACTACGGTGTGGAACTGGACATCCGCAAGAGCCTCGGCTTCATAGGACTGAAGGACTTCAGCTGGTCGTTCAACGGCGCACTCATCAAGAGCCGCGTACAGTTTGAGGCTGGTTCAAGGGAGGAGAACCGCCCCATGCAGGGACAGTCGCCCTACCTCGTCAACACGGGATTCTTCTACAAGAACGAACCGCTGAAGATGGACATCGCACTGCTATACAACCGCATAGGAAAGCGCATCATCGGCGTGGGCCGCAGCGAGGGAACCACGGGCGACGACACCAACTCGCGTGTACCCCACAGCTACGAGATGCCGCGCAACACCATCGACCTATCCTTCGCCAAGAAATTCGGCAAGCATCTGGAGCTGAAGCTCAACATCAGAGACCTCCTCGCCGAAAAGGTTTACTACAAGCAGTTTGCCGACGTGACCTATGCCGACGGAAGCCAGAAGACGGTGGAGGAAATCGTGAGATGCTACAAGCCGGGCAGGAACATCGGAGTGCAAGCGATTTATCAATTTTAAAGGGAAGAGTGAAGAACGAAGAGTGAAGAGTGAAGAACGAAGAGTGAAGAGTGAAGAATCCAATTGCATAAGCTGATGTCTTAACTCCTTTAACTCCTTAACTCCTTTAACTCCTCAAAGACTATTGTTTAACAAAACATACAACAAGATGAACAAGATGTATTATTTCGGATGCATGGGCATCCTCGCAGCTTCTGCCCTGTTGAGCAGTTGCAGCAACAGTAATGACGACAACAGTGGAGCAAACCCTTCTTCAGCAGCCTACACATGGGGCAAGGACGGAGGACTGAACTCTTGCGACCATCTCCTCTTCGGCACTGACGGCAAGGAGAACGCCAACGGCACACAGATCGGCAACGGCGACAAGGGCTTCGTCTTCACCGGCAAGCAGACACTGAAGAAAGGCACCTATACCCTCAAGGGTTGGGTATATATCGCCAACGGCGCTGAACTCACCATCGAACCGGGCACCGTCATCAAGGGCGACAAGGAGACCAAGGCTGCCATCATCGCTGAGCGTGGCGGCAAACTCATCGCCAAGGGAACGGCAGAGGCTCCCATCGTCTTCACCTCGGCACAGGATGCCGGCAACCGCAAACCGGGCGACTGGGGTGGCATCATCCTCTGTGGCAAAGCTAAGAACAACCAGACCGAGATGCAGATAGAGGGTGGTCCGCGCTCCATGCACGGTGGCAGTGACAACGCCGACAACTCGGGTGCCCTGAGCTACGTGCGCATCGAGTTTGCAGGCAATCCTTTCCAGACCGACAAGGAGATCAACGGCCTCACACTCGGTTCGGTGGGTAGCGGCACACAGATAGACCACATCCAGGTGTCTTACTCCAACGACGACTCCTTCGAGTGGTTTGGCGGCACGGTCAACTGCAAGTACCTCATCGCCTACAAGGGATGGGACGACGACTTCGACACCGACAATGGTTTCTCTGGCAAGGTGCAGTATGGTCTCGCCCTGCGCGACAGCAGGATAGCCGACGTATCTCAGAGCAACGGCTTCGAGAGTGACAACTGCGCCGATGGTTCTGCTGTAGAACCTTACACCACAGCCACCTTCTCCAACATCACCTTCGTGGGTCCCAAGGTGTTGGACAGCCAGTTTCAGAACACCACCGACTACATCAATGGCGGAAGCTACTATCCCAACAACAACTCTGGTCTCGGCAAGTTCCAGGCTGCCATGCAGATACGCCGTTCATCTCGTCTGAACTGCATCAACTCCGTGGCTCTTGGTTGGCCTATCGGCTTGATAGTAGACGGTGAGAAAGGCGGTTCGGTACAGGCTTCCAAGGACGGACTGTTCAAGCTCCAGAATGTCTACTTCGCAGGCATGGACGCCATTGGCAGCGACGCCAACAAGGTATACACCGACTACCTCTACGACGCAGCCGCCAAGAAGGTGATCGACGAGAACCAGAAGTCATACTCCAACACCTTCTTCTTCTCTGAGAAGAGCAACAAGTACTTCGACTCATGGACATCGCTCGTAGGCAGCGACGGTTACACCCCTGTAGCTGGCAGTCCTCTGCTCGGCGCAGCAAACTTCACCGGCTGGTCAGGTTTCGACACCGTGACCTACATCGGAGCCTTCGACGGCACCAACAACTGGATGGCTGGCTGGACCAACTTCGACCCGCAGAACACCAAGTACTAATCTGAGCCTTAGGCTACAAAATGCCTAAAGATTAGGAAAATTCCGATAAAGAGTATTCCAAACAGGAAAAATCCGACATAAAAAAAGAAGCATATATAGCTGCTGACACGCAGTTGTATATGCTTCTTTTTCGTTTCGTCAATAGAGAATGTGCGGGGGAAGGAGGGGCAACAGGCAGATACCTTGCCCCACTTTTCGTTTGTCAAAGCTGTAATAAGACTTGTTGTTAATAATACGCAAAAATGCTTGCGTTCTCAAATATTATCCGTATCTTTGCAACCATAAGAATCTGAAGGGACTCGTATATGGAACAGCATGGAAAGGAATTGCCATACGGTGTGCAGG